>JAGABD010000051.1 GCA_017614795.1 Bacteroidales bacterium | reverse complement strand
GGGACTCGTCTGCCTGTTCTCGGCAATCCGCCAGGGCCAGGTATGCGCAAACGGCATCATAGGCATCAGTCAGGGACACGACGTCCAGACCAATACCTTCATCTACGCCGCTCTTCCGGAATTCTATGCGATTCTCGGTCTTGCGGGCGTGCTGATGCTGGCGCTTTTGTAGGAACTCAGGCCTTGAAGGCTTCGATGAGACGCAAAGCCTCCCCTCCGAGGGAGGTTTTCGCGTTTATATGCTCGCGCAGGCTCTGCACGAAGGGATCGTTCTCGAAGGAGGCTCCGCGAACCTGTTCGAAGTCCGCCTGACGGGTTGCCTCGCCGCCGTCCGCGCCGAAGCTGGTCATCATACTCAGCGAGAACTCCTTGTGGGCGTCGTCGATGAGGATGTTGTCCATCCGCACGACCGCCTTGATCCAGCGGTCCACGAGTTCTTTCAGACATTTCGAGTCGGCTTCGAGAAGGTCGATGCCGTACCACGACTTGAAGGTGTCGAAGGCCCAGGTCCACTCGTATTCGTAGTAGTTGTCGAACATCTCGTGGAAACGGGCGTTGATGGCAGCGACGTCCTTGACCGCTCCGCTCTCGATATCGTCCATAAGGGCCTTGACTTCGCTCTTTGGGGCGAGAAGGCCTGCGAGGTCCACCCACTTGCCGGAGCCCTTCGGAGTCGAAGGGGCCAGGGCTTCGCGGATGCTCTTTATACCCTTTGCCGATGCCTTCTGCAGTCTTGAAACGAGGGAGTTGCCGAGGAATTTGTCCAGCGCGAGGCTGTACATCTCGAGACCCTTCAGCAGCGAGCTGCGCTTGATCTTGCCGCTCTGATAGGAGTAGATTTCGGAATTTTCGCCGGACACGTGCTGGAGTTCGCGCAGGATGGCGGTTCCCGCAATCATCTTCTGCACTGTATACGGGCTGAGAAGGTTGTAGTTGATGCAGTCTATCTTGTCGGGGTCCTTGCGGGCGTCGCGTTTGGGCCACTTGCGGGCGTCTCGCTGGGTACCCACGCTGCGGAGGTTCGCTCCCGGCATTATCATAGTGGTGCTCTGCTGCTCTATCAGATAGCTGAAGGGCAGGTCGGAGGTGTCCTGATGGCTGTCGTGCCTACCCATTACAAGGCTGAAGGCGCCGACCTTTGCGGGCCAGAGGATGTAGGAATCGGACGCCGTCTTCGCTCCCCTCTCCATAATGCCCTGGTGAATAGGGCCGAGCTTGTACATATGGTTGCTCTGGTTCGAGCCCGAGCCTGCGTTCATAAAGGAGAACATACCCGCAATGAGCAGGGTGCTCTTGTGGTGCGTAACGGTGTAGGGGCCGGCGAATATCGCGCAGGCCTCGCCGTTCTCTCCCTGGCAGTTGCTGAAGAAGAGAGAATCGGAAGCCGAATAGTTGTGTCCGAGTTTCACCGACTGGCCAATGAAGCAGCGCGAGAAGGTCACGCCGTCCTCGACGCTGGAACCGCTGCAGATGATGAAATCGTCGCCTATCACGCCAACGCCGATGTGCACTGGCGCGGCCGCGTTCGAATTGATGCTGCCGTTCTTCAGGCGCGAAGTGCCCTCTATCTTGCAGCAATCCCCTATCTTCACGTTCTTGATATACCCGGCGTCGGCGATTACCACGTCGTTGCCGATTCTGCCGACTGTCGAACGGACGCCGGCGCAATAATCCAGGATCATCTCGCGAAGCTTGGAGATGGCTCCGGCCTTGTGGCGCCAGAGGGCCATCACATAGGCCTGCTGGGCGGAGAGACGGTCGTAGATCATCACCTCGCGGCCGCCGGTCTCGTTCATCACAGCCGCTTCGACTCCGTTGCCGAAGGTGCTCTCGCCGTCGGTGAGCAGGATGTCCACGTTCTCGATGAAGCAGCCGTCGCCTATCTCGTAGTTCGCGATATAGTTCTTGACGTTCTCGATGCAGCAGTTGTCGCCGATGGTGACGTTGTGCAGCGTCGCCTGGAAGATGCCCGAATGCTTGGTCATTCCTCCGGGCAGCTTGAAGTCCTTCTCGAAGACTCCCAGGCGCACCTCGCCCGAGAACCTCGTGCCGGCGATATTGACCGGGCTGAAGCCTTCTTTCACCATTACGCAGTTCCAGTCAGCCGCGTGGCAGTACTGCGATTCGAGAACGGCGATTTCCGCCGATGTCAGATGTCTGTAATCCATAATTATCTGGGTATCTTCAATTTCATTCCGGGCCGGAGGGAATCGTTTGGAAGATTGTTGTATTCGCTTATCCTCCTGGCGCTCACCCCGGGGTAGAGTTTGGCTATGTTATACAGGTTGTCGCCTTCCTTGACGACGTATATCGTGCAGAAATTGTCTTTCGATGCCGGCGCGGAAGGCAGAGGTTTCTGCGCATTGAGCAGCTGGGCCGCCCTGTGGGCGTAAAGTTTGGGGCCTTCGGCGGCGACGAAAGCGGAAGTCCATTCCTCCGGTATCATAAGTATGCAGGTGCCCTCGTCGCCGGGAACTATGTCCCTGATATACTGGGGGTTGACCTCGCGTAGAGTGGCGACCGGGATGCCGGCCACCTCGTGTATCTGCTTGAAATGAAGGTTCTGCTTGATCTCGAAAGTGTCCACCGCCACGGGAAGTTCGGCGGGAACGGGAACTATGCCGTACTCCTTGTGCCAGCGGATCGCGTACATCGCGCCGACGAAAGCGGGGACATATCCGCGGGTTTCCCTCGGCAGATACGGATAGATGTCCCAGAACCTCCTGCTGCCCGCCCTCTGGATTGCCTTCTTCACATTGCCCGAGCCGCAGTTGTAGGCGCAGATGGCCAGCACCCAGTCGCCGAGCTCCTTGTACGAGTCGCGCAAGTACCTCGCGGCGGCGTCGGTCGATTTGACCACGTCCAGGCGCTCGTCCTCATAGGATGTGATCTTGAGGCCGTAACGCTTCGCCGTGGTGTAGATGAACTGCCACAGCCCCTTGGCGCCCGCGGGCGATACCGCCGCAGGGTCGAGCTTTGATTCTATTACGGGAAGATATTTGAGTTCGAGCGGAAGGCCGTAGCGGTCCATCGCCTCCTCGAAAATGGGCAGATAGTATTCCGCAAGCCCCATAATCCGTCCCATCGACAGCGGGGTGGCGTGGGCGTAGAGGATTATGTTGTTGCGTACCGTGGCGTTGTAGGGAATGGAGATGAAGGAGTTCATTTCCTTCAGGCGGCGGGTAATCACGGCGTCCGAAAGGCCATCCGCCTCGAGGCTGTCCGGGACCGCATTCGGAGCGGCTTCCGCCTTCGAAGGCGAAACAAACAGCGCCGTTAGCAGCAGAAGTGCGGGAATGAACCTTCTCATCGCCTAGAACCTAAATCCGAAACGAACCCCGAATCCGGATGCGGAGGGGTTGTACGCAAAGTCCGTCTCCGGCGTTATTATCGCCGGTTCGACGCTCATCGCGATTTCGTCGCTGATGTTGAAATCGTGCATATACGCGAAGACGTTGGCGTCGATTATCTGCAGAAGATAGAATCCTGCGAAGGAAAGCACGGCGTAGTCGCGGTAGCGGCGGTAGACGTTCCTGTAGTAAAGCGCCGTCGAAGCGGCGATGGGGCCGCTGTAGCTGCCGTCGGTGGCTGTCGCCTCGCGGTAGATCCTGCGGAAACGCTTGTAGTTGGTGCGGTTCAGGAAGAAGAAATGGGCCGAGCCCATCATTCCTCCGAGATAGATGGGAACCTTCCAGGCCTCGCCGTTGTAAACCTGGCCGAGTCCCGGCACCAGTATGGCATAGATGGTGGCCTTGCCCGGATGGGGATAGTCGTCGGGCTTGTAGCTTATGATTTCGTCCATAAGCATCGACCAGTACGCGGCCCCCGCAGCCGCAAAGCAGAGCTTCGCCCTCAGGGGATGGTTGTTGTTCTTGTACCAGAGGCCCATTCCTATTCCGCCGCCGATTCCTCCGTAGACGAAGGGCAGCTTCCAATAGTCGCGGTTGTATATCTGGCCCGTGCCGGGGAACACCATCGAACCGGCGAACATAGTGCCTATCTTGATTTCGTGCTTGTGCGCCACTCCCCCGAAGAAGTCCTTGAAGGAGAACATCGTGTCGGTGGAATCCTTTGCAGATGTCGCCGGATCGTCGTTGTACTGCTGCTGGAAAGCCTCCTGCTTGAACTGCGCGAAAAGGTTTCCGCCCGGGATCGCCAGGGCGAAAGCCAGAAGCAGTATGGCGCGGCGCAATTTCATCAGATGTTGGCTTCGTCCAGCGCCTTCAGGAAAGACTGCACCTCCTCGTCGGAGCTGAAATGTATGGTCATCGTGCCTTTGCCGGAAGCGCTGCGTCGCAGCGAGATGTCATCTGCAAAGAACTTGCCGATATGGCTGAGCACCCTGTAATAGTCCTGCGGAAGTTCCTGCGACGCGGGCGACTTGCGGGGCTTGGATTCGGGCTTCAGGCCTTCCCTGATAAGTTCTTCGAGCTGACGTACGGAAAGGTCCTTCTTTATCACGACGTCGCAGAGCTGTTCCTGGAGCGAAGGATCCTCGACTCCAAGAAGAACTTTGGCGTGGCCTACGCTCAGAAGGCCCACCTTGAGGTCGTGCTGCACCTTCACGGGGAGTTTCAGCAGGCGCAGGGTGTTGGTCACCGAAGTGCGCTTCTTGCCTACGCGGTCCGCCATCACCTCCTGGGTGAGGTTACATTCGTCGATGAGACGCTGATATGAGAGCGCGGTCTCGATGGGGTCGAGGTTCTCGCGCTGGATGTTCTCCACGAGGGCCATCTCCAGCATCCCCTGGTCGTCGGTCTGGCGCACATAGGCGGGGATTTCGCTCATTCCTATCTTGCAGCAGGCCTTGAAACGGCGTTCGCCGCTGATTATCTGGAAGCGGCCGTCGACGGTCTTGCGAACAGTGATAGGCTGGATGAGGCCGAGGGTGCGGATGGATGCGGCGAGTTCGTCGAGGGCTTCGCCGTCGAAGCTCATACGGGGCTGGAAGGGGTTGGAGAGCACCTTCTCCACCGGAATCCTCAAGACGTCGGACCCGTCCTGACGGGGACGCGCTCCAACCACTTCCTTGTTCACGTATCCGACGGGCTTGCGGAGCTGGTCCGCTCCGCCGTTCTCGCCGAGCAGGGCGCTGAGGCCCCTGCCGAGTCTGGGATTGTCTTTACTCATGCTGCTGTCCGTTATGCTCCAGCACTTCCTTGGCGAGATTCAGGTAATTGTTCGCTCCCGTGCTGACGATGTCGTATAGAATGATTGGCTTGCCGTGGCTGGGCGCCTCGCTGAGCCGTATGTTGCGCTGGATGATGGTGCGGAACACCATATCGCCGAAATGCTCGCGGAGTTCTCCGACCACCTGGGCGTGAACCTTGGTGCGGCCGTCGAACATCGTCACCACAAAACCTTCTATGGTCAGCGTCGGATTCACGCCTCCCTGCACCAGACGTATTGTCTGAAGGAGTTTCCCCAGGCCTTCCAGCGCAAAGAACTCCGGCTGAACCGGAATAATCACGGAATCGGCGGCCGCGAGGCAGTTGACCGTGATGACTCCCAGCGAAGGCGAGCAGTCGATTATGATGTAGTCGTAATTGTCCCGTATCGGGGCAAGGGCCTTGCGCAGGATCAGTTCCCTGTCCTCCGCCTCCACCAGTTCTATTTCCGCTCCGATCAGGTCGATGGTCGAGGGAATCATATGCAGGTTGTCGAGTTCCGTCTGTATGAGGGCGTCCTCGGCGCTTATCTTGCCGATCATCATCTCATAAAGCGAGCGCTCTTCCTTGTTGTCCGGCGAAAAATTGAGTCCGGACGTGGTGTTCGCCTGCGGATCGGCGTCTATCACCAGCACCTTCTTCTCCAGAACCGCCAGCGACGCCGAAAGGTTTATCGCGGTGGTGGTCTTCCCCACTCCGCCTTTCTGGTTTGCTATTGCTATTACTTTTCCCATGTCGTAATCTTGCAAATATACGATATATTTACCAATACTTTATACACCGCCCATCCTAAAAGGATGCCGACGACTAGGCCGACTAGAACGTCGCCGAGGAAGTGCTTGCCGACGTAGATGCGGCTGATGCTTACGCCGAGCACGTAGAATCCCAACAGCCACGACAGTGCCCTGTAGCGAGGCTTTGGGTCGTCATTGCAGGCACCGACCGGCAATCTCTTCAAGAAGGCCAGCACCGTCGTTGCCAGGGCTGCAGTAGTAGCCGCGTGCGCCGAGAAGAAACCGTATTTGCTGCCCTTCCGCTCCAGAATCTTGAGCCCGTTCTCCACCATCCAATCGTCCCAGCAGGGCCTGAAGCGCCTGGCGCTGTATTTCACGAGGTTTGCAAGCTGGTCGGCCGCCGCAATTGCCACTGCCACGGCAATCAGCACCAGCAAAGTCTTTTTCCATCCAAGCCGCTTCCAGAGATACCAGAGAAGCAGAAGATATGCGGGAATCCAAACAAGCCGGTTACTCAGCACAGGCATCAGCGCATCGGTAAAGCCGCCGCTGAAAGCGTTGATGGCAAGCGTCGCGTGCTTGTCGGCCGTCTCAAGAACACTCCAGACGCTCATTGCAGTGCCCTCCAAAGCATATCTATGAGGTCTTTCAGTCCTTCGCGAGTAACCGAGGAGATGAATACATGCTCCAGGTCCTTGGGGAGAGTCGCCTCTATTTCCTTTTCAAGCGAAGCGTCGATGATGTCGCACTTGGTGACTGCCAGAAGGCGCTTTTTCACCAGAAGCTCGGGGTTATAAAGCCGCAGCTCGTTAAGCAGGGTTTCGTAGGTCGCCGCTATGTCATCTTCCTCGACCGAAATCATAAAGAGCAGCACGGAATTGCGCTCGATATGGCGCAGGAACCTGTCGCCTATGCCGCGGCCCTCGTGGGCGCCCTCGATTATGCCCGGGATGTCCGCCACCACGAACGACTGGTCGTCGTAGTAACGAACGATGCCGAGGTTGGGTTCCAGCGTGGTGAAGGCGTAGTTCGCTATCTTCGGCTTTGCCGAGGTGATTACGGAAAGAAGCGTGGACTTGCCGGCATTGGGAAGGCCTACAAGGCCCACATCCGCCAGAAGCTTGAGCTCGAGGATGAACCATCCTTCCTCCCCTTCTTCGCCAGGCTGGGCAAAGCGCGGAGTCTGCATCGTGGCGGTCTTGAAATTGTCGTTGCCGAGGCCTCCGCGTCCGCCCTTGCAGAGGATCTTCTCCTCCCCCGCTTCCACCAGTTCGAAGATTATCTCTCCGGTGTCGGCATCGCGCACAACCGTTCCCGGAGGGACATCGAGGTAGATGTCCTCCCCGTCGGCGCCGTGCCTCAGGGCAGCGCCTCCCTTCTCGCCGTCGCCCGCCTTCACGTACTTGCGGTATTTGAGGTGGATGAGCGTCCAGAACTGCGCGTTCGCCCTCAGGATGACGTGGCCGCCGCGTCCGCCGTCACCGCCGTCGGGGCCGCCCTTGGGCACATATTTCGCCCTCAGCAGATGGGTGCTTCCCGCTCCGCCGTGTCCCGATTCGCAGTGAATGCGCACGTAGTCTATGAAATTGCTCTCGGCCACACTTATATTACCAGCCGCGAATTTACTGATTTTTCCGTGTTTCAGCAAATTGTTGTATATTTGACGAAATCAAGATTTCAGATATGAAAAAGATTATACTTCTTGCGGCGTTCGTGTTGCCGCTTGCGTTCTTTTCCTGCAAGAAAGACAATTTCGGCTCCAACCCGTACAAGGGCAAAGAGTGCGTGACGCTGGACGTGACGAACATCGGCCCGGTAAGCGCGACGCTCAACGGATATTTCGATCCGGACACGCTGGCCCACTGGATGGGGTACTATTTTCTTGTGTGCAACGACAAATCCCAGTGCGATATAGACTCCCTGATCAACGGCGCCCCAGTCATAGTTTATATGGTACAGCCCCCGCAGGGCTCGAACGACGTGGTTCTGCCGTCCAATCACAAGCTGAAGACGACTGCCGACGGCCTTCAGGGCGACACCACCTACTTCGTCCGCGCCTTGATATATTGCGTAGACACAATTCTCCAAAAAGAAAATTTCATTCAGGCGGAGAACATCAAGAGTTTCAGCACAAAATCGCTCAAAATGAATCCTGTGACGAAGGATGCCACCGATATCACCCCCTTCACTGCCGTACTTAACGGCCGGTTGGAGACAAATGTCGGGAAAGATGCCTATATGAAAGCCAGGTTCCTCTTCGGGCCCGAAGGCTCGAGTCTGGACTATCTGATAAGCGACGGTGGCAGGACCGGCTGGACACGTTTCGAACCGGGGGCAAGCCTTTCTTACTCCGACACTCTGCGGTACCTGCAGCCAGGGACCACCTACAGCTATGTCGCCTGTACAAGTGTAAGCGGAGAATCATATTACGGGGAGATTAAAACCTTCAAAACTTCCGATTTGAACCTCACGGTTACCGCACTTCCCGCGGAGGCCGGTCCCGTGAAAGCCAAACTCAAAGGCAGCATATCACCCAGTTGCAAAGGTTCCGAATCAAACGAGGTCTGGTTCATATGGGGACCTGAAGGTTCCACCCTGGAATCGCTCAAGACCAGCGGCACTATGGTCAACACTTCAATCAAAGATGATTATACCACTTTCGAGGCGACCACCACCCTCCTTGAGATGTCGAAGACCTACTGCTATGCGGCCTTTGCAAGAGTGAACGGGATAGAAGCCGCGAGCCAGATTGCAAGCTTTACCACGACTTCGCGCACCGTTCCTGACGGCACAGTGGAGATGGGCCTCAGCGTATTATGGTCTACAAAGAACATAGGAGCGGACTCGCCATACTCAGCGGGCGGGTACTATGCCTGGGGAGAGGTGCAAACAAAAGACAGTTATGAACAAAGCAACTATAAGTGGTGCAACGGCGGAATGAACGGAGCAAACGGATTCACCAAATACAACTCCTCCATGAATTGGGGTCCTGTAGTGGACAACAAAACCAAGCTGGATCCGGAAGACGATATCGCGACTGCGACCCTCGGCGCCCCCTGGCGTATGCCCACTTCCGGAGACTGGCAGGAACTCATAGACTATTGCGATTGGGTAAAGAAAGAAGTCGACGGGCATCAGGTATACCAGATCACCAGCCGCCTTACAGGGCAGAGCATGTTCCTCGTATCGGCAGGATATCGTACGGTCACCAGCCTCGCAGAATCACCAACCTATTATTTTGCCTCAGACAGGCCCGACAGCTTTACCTGCAATGCCTTCACCGACCAGGACGGCAGTTTCAGGATTATTAATTTCTGGCGCCACTGCGGCACCAACATCCGCGCTGTGAGGGAGTAATGAAAACTACCGAGCAGAATTCCAATTACGCCCATCTGGACGAGATGTCCGTAACTGAACTGCTTGAGGGCATCAACGCCGAAGACAGGCGCGTGCCCGAGGCCGTTGCGGGGGCGATTCCACAGATAGAAAAACTAGTCAAAGGCATTGTTGCCCGTGGAGGCCGCGTGTTCTATATGGGTGCAGGCACAAGCGGGCGCCTTGGCATAGTGGATGCCTCGGAGATTCCGCCGACCTTCGGCGTTTCCGGAAAATTCATCGGCATAATCGCCGGGGGCGACGGAGCGATACGCAACGCCGTGGAAGGAGCGGAAGACGACCCCGCGCAGGGCTGGAAGGACCTTCTGGCCTTCAATCCCTGCCCCGAGGATACCGTTGTGGGTATTTCCGCATCGGGTTCCGCGCCCTATGTCACGGGCGCCGTCGCCGAGGCGCGCAGACACGGGCTCCTGACTGCCTGCATCAGCTGCAACGAGCAGTCCGCCCTTTCCGACGCCTGCGAGATTCCCATAATCGCCGTCGTCGGGCCCGAATTCGTGACGGGCAGCACCAGGATGAAGTCCGGAACCGCGGCAAAGCTCATCCTCAATATGATTTCCACCTCGGTGATGATACTCGAGGGGCACGTACGTGGGTGCAAGATGGTGGACATGCAGCTTACCAACAGGAAGCTCGTGGACCGCGGCACCCGCATGATAATGGAAGCCACCGGCATCGAAGATTACGAAAAGGCGAAAGCCCTGCTGCTGCAGCACGGACAGGTGCGCGCGGCGGTGGACGCATACAAGGCAAAATGAAGATACTCGTAGAAAGCGGCGCCACCAAGAGCGACTGGCGCGTGATCGGAACGGACAGGAGGTTCCTGCGTCCGGGAATGAATGTGTCCACGATGAGTCTTGAGGCCGTCTGCGGGATACTGCGCGAGACTTTTGTCGCCGAGGGCATCAAGAGTCTCGAAGGTTTCTATATGTATACCGCCGGAGTGGTGACCGAGGAGATCCGTTCTGCGATAGCGGCCGAGATTCGCAAGATGGCGGCAGTCGACGAAATCGATATCCAGGACGACCTTGTGGGAGCTGCACGGGCGACCTGCGGGCACGAGAGCGGCATAGTGGCCATTCTCGGCACCGGGTCCAACACCTGCTTCTACGATGGCAAGAGCGTCGAGCGCAAGGTCTACACGGGCGGATTCATTCTCGGTGACGAGGGAAGCGGAGCCACTCTCGGCAAACTGTTTCTGGCCGATTACATCAAGGGCCTGATTCCGGCGGATGTGGCGAAGGATTTCGAGGCGAAGTTCGACGCGTCCTATCCTTCGATAGTCGAAGGCGTCTACCGTTCCGCCTCCCCTTCCGGCTATCTCGGCAGCCTCGCTCCGTTCATCCTTTCGCACTACGACGACGCCCATATCAAATCGCTGGTTGACGGCAACTTCCTGGCCTTCATCGACAGGGCTCTTCTCCGTTACGACGTGGCCGCCTACCCCGTCGGCGTGGTCGGCGGCTTCGGCAATGCCTGCAAGGATATCTTTACCCGCCTCTGCGAAGCTTCCGGCATCCGCATCTCCCGCTTCATCAAGGAGCCCATTCTTGGTCTCCTTGATTTCCACTGGCGGCCAACTCGCTGATTTACAGTTATTTAAGCTATTCCTTCTATCCTGTTTTCGGGGTAGAAGGAAGTGGTTATTTTATTATCAATCAACAATTTAGCCGCCAGCTAAAAATCAAGTTGGTACTGGATTTTTAATTCGGTACGGCGTAGAAAAGTCGTGCGGCGTTCGTAAGACAGCAACGACCAGCGGGCGCTGATGCCGTGACGAAACGTGCGGTGGCCTGCGGCGAATACCGGAACGCTGTGGCGGAATTTCAGTCCTGCGATGGCGGAGAGGGCGTAACCGCGACCGTAGTAGGCGGGGACGGAGAAGCAGCCGGGGAGGTCGCGTTCGTAGCAGTAGATGCGGTCCTGCCAGTCGTCGATGCAGAAGATTGTGCCGCGCAGCGACGCGGTGAATTCCAGACGGGAAGCTGCGAGTCCCGCATTGTAGGCGGCCGGGCCCGAAACCGGTCGTCCCTGGCGCTTGTACCCCGCCTCCAGATATTGCAGCCAGGCATAACCCTTGGCTGCCGCCGCGTGGTAGCGGTATTTGAGAACGGCACCGCGCCAGGATGCTCCCAGGTCCGCACGCGCCTCGAAACGGCGACCTGCAGTGCTGTTTCGGTATATGTAGCGAAGTGCCGGAAGAAGGCTTGGCGCGGTCGAATCCTTCCTGCCGAGCTTGATTTCAGGGCTCAAGTCGAGAAGATATTTCCGTTGCCGAGTCGCTTTCAGCGGATGACGGGCGAAATCGGCGGTTGCGTAGGCCCATCTCCATTGCGCCCCGGCGGATAATCCATCCTCGTCGGACACTTTCGAAGCGGAACGCACCGCGCCTGCAAAGTTTCCGTAATAATCGGCCCCATAATGCCGCCCGAGCAGAGTGAAACGTGTTTTCCAGGCCGGCGAGAACACGACTCCGGCCAGAACCGCGTAGCCGGGCACCATAGAGTCTTCTCCGGCAGAAGGAGCACGGACGCTGCAGGCGCATTCCCCGAAAAAGTTGAAGGGCCCGAGCCCCGCCTTCCAGTCCAGCGATGCCGCCGAAGCAGGACGCACTCTCTCGTCTCCGCTCAATATGCTCCAGCCCTGAAGTCCGACGGAAGCGTTTCGCCAGAGGCGCCCCAAAGAGGCCATCGGCATTGCCGCACGTCCGGATCCGCCCCTGCAGGACGGCAAATCGCAAGCGAGGGAAAGCGTCCATGAGCCCAAAGGCAAATCCGCCGCGACACCTCTCAACGTTGGCGAGAAAGAGCCCGTAGGAGATACTCCCGTGGCATTTTTGCGGAATGCGGCCACGGAGGAGAACCCGCTCATGGAAAAGCCGCTCCACATTATCAGCCCCTGCCCGAAACGGGCGTTGAAATCGCCCGCCACCACTTTCCATCCGCGCCTGCCGTAAAAGGCCGCACTGAGTGTAGAAGGGCCATACTCCGGGTTGCCATATGTGCCGCGCCGGCTCAGGAACGCCTCCGCCCTCTCCCCCGCCTCGAGATGGTATTTCATCCCGCTGCAGTCCTCACTCGAAAGGCCTTTGGGAGTTTCGCTTCTGCGGGCGGAGCCACGGATCATCGCACTTCCCCGTACCGGCAGGAAGGCATCCGTGCCGCCTCGCAACGAAGAAGCCTCCAGCGACACGAAAAGCGAAAGCGCCCGGGCATACTCCTGCCCGAAACCGTCCACCGCAGCCAGCTCGGAAAATGACAGCACGTCGCCGAAGCGTTTGCGATAATCTTCCAGGCTCGCTATCTGGTATGTGCTCATCAGCCCCGAAGACAGCAGTTTGCCGCACGGCGCCAGATTGATGCAGAGCGGCCTTGACGCATAGCGCTCGAAGCGTTCGATCTCCGATTCGGAGAGATCTTCCATAGTTCCGGCGCCGGTTATGAGCAGCACCGCAGACACGAAATCCACAAGCAAAGAAACCATGCCCGAAAATACCGTCACGAAACATAAAAACGCCCGATTTTTCTTATGCTTAAAAACAATTTATATGTTTTCGTATCGATTTTATTTTTAATTTTGAGAACACATTCGAATAACGCTTATGAACAAGATCGTTTTACACGACAAGACCTTCGAGCCGTTTATAGACAACAGCGTCCTTGAAGACGCTATCGACAAACTCTCAGCCAAAATCAACGCCGATTTCAAGGACCGCAAGGACATCCCCCTGGTGCTTTGCGTGCTCAACGGAGCAATCATCTTCACGGGCGAGCTTCTCAAGAGGCTCGAGTTCCCGCTCGAAGTATGCGCCATCAAACTCGCTTCCTACGCGGGAACCGGTTCCACCGGCAAGATCCAGGAAACCCTCGGACTGACTTCCGACGTGAAGGGGCGCAGCGTCATCGTCTGCGAGGACATCGTGGACACCGGCAACACCATGGTGATGCTGAAGAAGAAGCTTCTGGACCAGGGCGCCGCCGACGTGCGCATCTGCACCATGCTCCTGAAACCCGAAATCTTCCAGAACAAAATGCCTCTGGACTATGTTGGAATGGAGATTCCCGCGAGGTTCATAGTGGGATTCGGCCTCGACTACGACGGGCTCGGGCGCAATATCAAGGACATCTACGTATTATCCGAATAATGAAGTACTTTATCCTCTTCGGCCCTCCGGGGGCCGGCAAGGGCACCCACGCGGCGCCGATGGCAAAGAAATACAACCTCAAGCACCTCTCCACGGGCGAGCTTCTCCGCGCAGAGATAGCGGAAGGCACGGAACTCGGACTTAAAGCCAAGGAACTCATCGACGGGGGCAACCTCGTTCCCGATGAAGTGGTCGAGGGAATGATAGCCAAGGCCTTCGGCAAGTACCGCGACGTGGCCGGTTTCCTTCTGGACGGATTCCCCCGCACGGTCACCCAGGCATACGACCTCAAGGAGATGCTGGAAGCGCGCGACGAGCACGTGACCGCAGTGATTTCCCTGATGATTCCCGACGAACTCATCAAGGAACGCATCGCGGGCCGCGCCAAAATCGAAGGCCGCGCCGACGACGCCAAACCCGAAGTCATCGAGAACCGCATCCGCACCTACCACGAAAAGACGGAGCCCCTCATCGAACTGTACCGCGACGAAGGCATCTATCACGAAGTGGACAGCGTGGGAACAATCGCCGAGGTGGAGGAGAGAGTCTCCCGCACCGTGGCCGATATTCTCGCACAAGAAGACTAAAGCGAAGGCAGAACCTTTTCCATCCTGGTTCCGCGGGAACCCTTCACAAGGATGGTGGCGCCGCTTACCGGATTCTCCGACAGCCAGGCAGCCAGTTCATCCGAAGTTTCGAAGCACTTGAAAGCCGCCCGGCACTCCCGGGTGGCTTTTATGAATTCCTCACCCACCAGCAGGGCGTCGAGTCCTGCGTCGAGGAGCCTGCGCACCACGGCCTGATGTTCTGTTTCCGATTCCGCGCCGAGTTCGCGCATCTCTCCGAGCAGGGCGAGCTTTCGGGGAGCCTGCACCGCTGCAAGGTTGTCCAACGCAACCGCCATCGAAGAAGGATTGGCGTTGTAGGCATCTACGATAAGGGTATTGCGTTCCGTCTTCTGCATCTGGGAACGCTGGTTAGCGGGAGCATATGCCTCTATTGCAGCCACCGCATCCGCCTCGGGCACGCCGAAATAGCGCCCTACGGCAAGGGCCGCGAGCACGTTGGTGGCATTGTACGCTCCCACGAGGGACGTATGGATTTCACCGTAGCCGGGAACGTCCAGCGCAAGGAAGGGCGACTCCGACGTGGCGGGAAGAATCTTCGCTCCCTGGGCAGCAAGGCCGTAGCCGAACTGGTGGCAGGGCTGGCGGTTCGCCATCTCCCGAAGGTCCGTGTCATCCTCATTGAGGAAAATGAGCCCGTGGTGGGCCCCCAGCCAGTTGTAGAGTTCCCCCTTCGCCGCTTTCACTCCCTCGATGGAGCCGAATCCGAGCAGATGGGCCTTGCCCACGTTGGTGATGAGCCCGTGGGTGGGTCGGCTGACCTTTACGAGTTTCGCTATGTCGTCGGGATGGTTGGCGCCCATTTCGATTACCGCGAGTTCGGTGTCGGAGCGCATCTTCAGAAGGCTCAGGGGTACGCCGATATCGTTGTTCAGGTTACCCTGGGTTGCGGTAATCCTGTATTTTCGTGAAAGAACCGCGGCGATGAGTTCCTTGGTGGTCGTCTTGCCGTTCGTGCCCGTCAGGCCTATCACAGGAATTCCTAGGGTTTCGCGATGATGGATTGCAAGGTCGCGAAGCGTAGTCAGAGGATCCTCAACCGGAATCAGCTTGTCTCCGGAAAGATCGGCGTCGGCATTTACCACGGCATAGGCTGCACCGTCCTTGAGCGCCTGCTGCGCATAGTTGTTTCCATCGAAGTTTTCGCCTCTCAGCGCGAAGAATATCTCGCCGCCCTCTATGGCGCGGCTGTCCGTAGTCACCCTGCATCCGCAGGTGAGATACAGGGCATACAATTCCTTGATTCCCATTGACTTATGCTATTTGGTGCCGGTGCTTCCGAATCCGCCCACTCCCCTCTCGCTGGCTTCGAGTTCATCCACGCTTTCCCACTCGATTACCTCGTGGCGGGCAAGCACGAGCTGTGCTATGCGCTCGCCGGGCTCGACGGTGAAGTCGCTGTCGGAAAGGTTCACGAGTATAACGCAGACTTCTCCGCGATAGTCGGCGTCGATGGTGCCGGGGGCATTGAGAACGGTTATTCCCTTCTTGGCGGCAAGACCGCTGCGCGGACGCACCTGAACCTCGTATCCTACGGGAATCTCGATGAAGAGGCCCGTGGGCACGATCGCCCTGCCGAGGGGTTTGAGCACTATCGGAGCGGGTATCGAAGCCCTGACATCCATTCCTGCGGCGGCGGGCGTCGCATACTGCGGGAGGGCGTTGGCGCCCTTGTTGACTACTTTGACTTTCATCGTGAACTATTTCTGTGCCTTTTGGTAAAGGACCACCGTTATCAATGCAAACAATATGTTGGGCGTCCACAACGCCAGCGCGGCCGGCATGGTGCCGGTGTAGACGAACATTTGCGAGAATCGCAGGAAGAGGATGTAGGAGAAGGCCAGGGCGATGCCTATGCCGATGTTCCACCCTATTCCTCCCCGCGTCTTCCGCGAGGAGAGGGCCACCCCCATTATCGTCAGGATGATGGCCGAGAACGGCAGCGCCGAGCGTGTGTGCTTCTCGATCTGGGCGTACATCACGTTCGCGTCTCCCCTCATCTTCTGAGTGGCTATCAGCTGGTTGAGCTGCTTCTGGTTGAGCGATTCCACCGTCTTCTCGTTACGGTAGAAGTCGGTCACCTTCAGCGCGATCACGGTGTCGAGTTTTTCGCCAAGGCGGATATGGTCCTCGAGGCCCGAGGAATAGTCGCGGATGAACCAGTTGCGCAGGTGCCAGCCGTCCATCGTGCTGTCCCAGACTGCGGTCTCCGCGGAAAGCTTGCTCTCCAGTTTGTTGTCGGTTATCTTCTCGAGGCTGAACTTGTAAGCGGTGTTGTTCCACGAGGAGAACGACTCGACGTAGACGAACTGGCCGGGGGATATCTGGTAGTGGATGTTGCGGCGCTTGAACTTGTTGCGGTGCTTCACGTACTCCTCTTCGAACACCGCGCGCTTGACGTTCGCCTTCGGGATTACGAAGAGATTGAGGCTCAGCGACAGCAGGGCGATGAGGATGGCGCAACCTATGTAGGGCACCAGCAGGCGGGCGTAGCTGATGCCGCCCGAGAGCATCGCAATTATCTCCGAGTTGCCGGCGAGGCGCGATGTAAAGAAGATTACCGTGATGAATACGAACAGAGGGCTGAACATATTCATGAAGTACGGGATGAAGTTCAGGTAGTAATCCACTATGATCGCTTTCAGCGGAGCCTCGTTCTTGACGAAATAATCTATCTTTTCGGAGATGTCGAAGATGATGACGATACCTATTATAAGGAGAATCGCCGCCCCGAAAGTGAGCAGGAACTTCTTGCTTATGTACCAGTCTATCTTCTTCATAATCTTGTACTTACCTTTTTAACCACGGCATCCTTCCACGATGCGAAATCGCCCGCTTCGATATGGGCGCGGGACTGCCGCACCAGGTCGAGGTAGAAGGCGAGGTTGTGCTCGCTCGCAATCATCCCGGCGAACATCTCCCCCGCGATGAAGAGATGCCTCAGGTAAGCTTTCGAGTATGCCTTGTCTACAAAAGACGTACCCTCGGGATCCAGCGGGGAGAAATCGTCCTTCCATTTCTCGTTGCGCATGTTCATTATGCCGTTCCAGGTGAAAATCATCCCGTTGCGGGCATTGCGCGTGGGCATCACGCAGTCGAACATGTCCACTCCCCTGGAGATGGCCTCGAGTATGTTCGCCGGGGTGCCGACGCCCATAAGGTAGCGGGGACGGTCTTCCGGCAGCATGGGGCAAACCAGTTCGAGCATCTCGTACATCTTCTCGGTGGGTTCGCCCACTGCAAGGCCTCCTATGGCATAGCCGTCTGCATCGAAACCCGTCGCGTGCTCCACCGCCTCTTTGCGGAGGTCGGGATAGGTACAGCCCTGGATTATAGGGAAGAAGCACTGCGAGTAGCCGTAGAGAGGTTCTGTTTCCCTGAAGCGTTTGACGAAGCGTTCCAGCCAGTTCTTGGTGAGGTTCAGCGACTTGAGCGCGTAGGCGTGGTCGGCATCGCCGGGGCAGCATTCGTCGAGGGCCATTATTATGTCGGCGCCGATTATGCGCTGGGTATCCACATTGTTCTCGGGGGTGAATATGTGGCGCGAGCCGTCGATGTGGCTGGAGAACGTGAAGCCCTCCGGGGTGATCTTGCGGATGGGGCTGAGAGAGAACACCTGGAAGCCGCCGCTGTCGGTGAGGATGGGGCCGTCCCAGTTCTCGAACTTGTGGAGTCCGCCCGCCTGACGGAGGATGTCCAGCCCGGGGCGGAGATAGAGATGATAGGTGTTGCCCAGGATTATTTCCGCCTTGATGTCCTCGTGGAGATCCCTGTGGTAGACGCCTTTGACCGAACCTACGGTGCCTACCGGCATGAAGACGGGCGTTTCGATGCGTCCGTGGTCCGTCTCCAGAGTTCCTCTGCGAGCCCCGGAACCGGGGTCTTTGCCGAGCAGCGTAAATTTCATCTTTCAAATATAATCATTATTCACGGAAAACTTGTAAATTTGTTAGCTACAAAACGCAAACTAAAACCACGGAATAATGAAAAACAATCAGCTCAAAATCAGGCTCGTCCTGATGCTCATCCTCCAGTATGGCGCCTGGGGTGCATACCTTACTTCCCTCGGCCGCTATCTCGGGATGGCCGGACTTGGTCCGCAGATCAAATGGTTCTTCGCGATGCAGGGCATCGTGTCCATATTCATGCCTACCCTTATGGGCATCGTGGCCGACCGCTTCATCCCCGCGCAGAAGACCCTTTCCCTCTGCCACGGCCTCGCAGGTCTCTTTATGCTTGGAGCCGGATACTACTGCATGACGGCGGGCGGCGCGGTCAGTTTCGCACCGCTGTTCACCCTCTACAGCATCAGCGTCGCCTTCTATATGCCGACAATCGCCATTTCCAATTCAGTGGCATACAACGCCCTCGGCAAGGCGGGATTGGACCCTGTTACCGCATTCCCTCCCCTCCGCGTGTTCGGCACCGTCGGCTTCATCGCCAGCATGCTGCTCACCAACTTCATGACAATCGGCGGAGTAGCTCTCCAGGACAACTACAACCAGCTCTTCTCCTCGGGCATCCTTTCGCTGGTGCTTTGCGGATATGCGCTGACAATGCCCGCATGCGACATCAACCGCGGTGAATCCAAGAGCCTCGCGGAAGCCTTCGGGCTGAAGGCCTTCAGCCTCTTCAAGCAGGGCCAGTTCGCCGTGTTCTTCATCTTCTCGATGCTGCTCGGCGCTTCGCTCCAGGTCACCAACGGCTATGCCAACACATTCCTCGGCTCCTTCGCCGCGGATCCTTCCCTGGCGAACACCTTCGCGGTAAAGAACTCCAACGCTCTCATAGCCATTTCGCAGGCTTCCGAAACCCTCTGCATCCTGCTCATCCCCATCTGCATGAAGCGCTTCGGCATCAAGAAGGTGATGCTTATGGCGATGTTCGCCTGGGTCTTCCGTTTCGGCCTGTTCGGAGCCGGCAACCCCGCAATGCCGGGAGTGCTGCTCTTCATCCTCAGCTGCATAGTCTACGGCGTGGCGTTCGACTTCTTCAACATTTCCGGTTCGCTCTACGTCAACGAGAACACAAGCGCGGACATCAGGTCCAGCGCGCAGGGCGTGTTCATGCTTATGACCAACGGCCTCGGTGCCACGGTCGGAACCCTTTGCGCGGGAGCGGTCGTGGATGCCACGGTGTACAGCGCCGCGGTCCCGTCCTGGCCGAAAGCCTGGTACATCTTCGCCGGCTACGCCTTCGTGGTAGGCCTCCTCTTCCTCATCCTCTTCAAGGATCCCGAAAAGGCGAAGAAAGCGCAGCAAGCCTAATTGTCAAGCCATCCATAGCAGGATTCGTCAAGTTCCTGAACTTTGTGAAGAACCAGCCAGTCCCCGTAAAGGAGGCTGGTTTTTCGCGTGTCAATATCGTACAGGGGCTCGGCATCCACAAGAGTCCTGTCGTCCGAATTCAAATAGAAGTCGCGGATGTCGTCCGTTGCGGGGTCGAAACTCCCGAGGAAATAATCGTAATACAGGATGTCCCCGAGGTATCCGCCGCTTTGGGCAGCCTGCCTCGCGCCGAAAGCGTACGGGTAGTGCTGCGGGTTCAGCGGCAGATAGATGAAGGGGGTGCCTGTGAAATGGACGAGCCCCGGCGTATTCGACAATTCTTCAGCCACCAGATTCCGGTTTTCCGCTGCATTCAGGTCATAGGAAAGATCCGCCGCCACCCCGACCAGGTGGGCCTCGTAAGTGTATTCTCCCGTGGTCTTCCCCTTTCCGCAGTAGATGCGTTTCGCACCGCAGACAAAATGCAGATAATTCTCCTGCAGGAACAGCGGCGTACGGTAAACAGCGCCGGAACGCGGATTGGTGACGTCGGCATAAACGGCGATCCTGCCCATTGCGTGAGAGAGATACGGCGAAGCCTGCGGAAGGATGAATACCGTAAACATTGAAGCGCCGAATGTTTCGTAGCTGTAAACCATCGCTTCGTTGGCATAGCGTGGATATGTCAGGGGAACCGTTACAATGTTCACTTGAGACGCAGGCGGAACGGGATTGCCGCCCGGATTTCGCGGGCGCCATCTTAAAGCTAATTGGCTTTGAGGCTTCACCTTCACATAATCATCGTACATTATTTTCACGGTATTCGTGTCGGGAGTGCAAAGAGCATTGCTGATTCTTACAGTGATATCCAGGGAGATGTCGGCGGACGAAAGACTGAAGGCGTGTTCATAAAGCCGCTCCGCTCCGTATCGGTTTTCCCAATCGGCGGGATCCGCCACGAAAAGGCTGTCCGGGCGCCCGGGGAAAGAGGCGTTCGCGCTGCCCTTGCCGACCGCTCCCCACGGAATGACGGAATTGTCTGTAAAGCGGGGCAGATTCCCTCCGTCGGCACCGTACAAGGCAGTTCGCAGGACTTCTGCGCACAGCAGCGATGCATCATCGGGCATTTCCGTCACAGGCGTATCCGTCGCCTGCAGAGTACGTCCTCCGGCAACTACGTTCGAAAAGACTCCTACGGCATTTCCGTGAATACCCAGCGGCAGTTCGCCGGCAGTTCCGTTCCAAGCCTTCACGGCATAGGAAGTAGTCCACTGGACCGTGTTTTCAGCGATTACGTCAATCAGCGCCACACCTGCTTTAAGACCGGAAATATACCAGTTGCCCTGCCCGTCCGTATCCAGGCCCACGATTCCTTCCGATTCCTCCGATACGGACAGCGTCACGTCCGGCGAAATGAAACTGGTTCTGCGCACCTGTCCCACCAGGAAATCGCCTCCGGGCCAATTGTCGGTGCAGCGCAAATCCAGCATGCTCCATCCCGAGCGCGTAGCTTGCGAATCCCATATCGACAAGTTCAGCGTATAGCTGCCGTTCCGTTCCAGATTGTAGTCTCCCGAGGCGTTCGCTCCAAGATAAAAACGCAGCTCGACCGGGCCGTCGGGGAAAGCTATATCCATTATTATATATGTCGCCGAAGATGCCCTCCCGGCGTCGGATGGGTATTTGCGCCAAGGGTCGGAGTTGCCCGATTCTTCGCCCTGCATATTCTCGAGCACGTACAGAGGCTCGCTCGTGACAGTATATCCTTCCACGCCTGACGGACCGTGGACATAGCCGGAAACGTCGGAAAAGGAAAAGAAGTCCCCGTCTTCCACCGAATCCGGATCCGCGGCATAAGCGTGTCCGAAAGGCCTTGACATCAGGGGCGTCTGACAGAGTCGGGCTTCTTCAAGCACCGCTCCGACAGGCAGGGTGATGTTGCAGCACAGCTTTGCGACGAGTCTTGTAAGTTCCACCTCCACCGTTCCGCCTTGCCGGTCCAGGCTGCCTCTCCCCGCCATCGGAAGGCATCCGTCCCCCGACATTCCAGGGACTACGATCATATCCGCCACATCTTGTTCATACGGGGGAAACAGACCTTCGACATCCATATCGCCAAAGTTCGCCAGGACATAGAAGGTATACGCATATCCGCTGTTCACCGATATGGGGAGCTCTATATCCGCGGCGGCGGTAAAATCCCCGCCTTCGGCGCTGTAGCACTCCGTCGAAGCCAGGAATCCGTCCCTGTAGGAGGCCAGGATGAAACGGCTTACGGTGCTTTCATTTTCGGCATCGAACATCGAGGACCGCGTTGAAATGCCTGTTCCTATTTTCAGCCTTGCCGTTCCACCGCTCTCCGGAGGAACTGTCAGTTCCCTTCTCGAGCAAGCCTGGATGCAGGCCAGCATGCAGGCCAATGATAACAATCTTTTCATAACAATATGCTTGAACCGCCACCGTCATCCCATTTCAAGACTTCAGCCACGACGACTCCGGCGGTGAGATCCGCCGTGATGCTGATGTCCTCCAAATCTTCCCGCAGCCAGGAATAGCCGATGGATCCGGCCGCCTCCGCGTCGAAATCCACGGTCTTTATCGGCCTCACGTTCCCCGGATGAATGAAATTCAGCCTGAAGCCCTCGGACTGGCGGGGAATGCGGACCTCAACCGTGCTGAGCGAACCTCCCGGCGACTGGACCGGACTGAATCTGAACGCGCCTCGCTGAAGGCTGCCGTCCTTGGGATCTATGCCGCAGACGTCCGCCTCTACGACTATTTCCCAGGGTTTCGTCCCCGGAGCGAGCTCCTGGGCGATGAACAGCGTCGCGAAATCCTTGTGAAGCACAATCCTGTCCTCTCCGCTTTCGCCTTTGCAGAAAGTCCTGGACCTTCCGGTATAGACTGAATCGCAGGAGTTTCCGAACCGCACCCTGTAGGGCCCGGTTCCCTTCCATCCGCAGGAAGCGCAAAGGGCAAGGGGCTGCCTGGGCAGCGAGTACACCCTCGGCTGCTCGCCCCCTTCGTAGATGAATCCGTCGCTCAATCCCGTTCCGGACACGGAGAAGGAGTACTCCTCCCCCTCCGTCTGTTCCGGTCCGGAAAACACGATGGTGTATTCCGCGAGGCAGCGGCTCCTGTCTTCCTTGATGCTGGTGCAGGACAGCGCGGCGATGAATGCTGCGGCCCATAACAACCCCTTTTCCATACTAGAGTTCCACTGTGCTCGCTCCACCGTCGTTCCAACCCGACACGCTTGCCGTCACGCCGGCGACGCCGTAGCTGATATGCTCGGAAGGATTGGATGAACCAATGCTGTTCAGGGTGATGTCGAGGGTGTAGGTATGGTTGGGCTTTATGCCCTCCGGAAAGACCTCACTGAGCATAATCGGATAATAGACCATGGTCCTGGGCGCCTCTGGATTGTCAAGGCTGTTCCCGAGACCCGCGGCGACGACCAGCTGCGTGCCCGGCGCGGCGGGACTGTCGTACCATTCCACGATATTCTCCGAGTAGATTCCCCAGTAATCGGTCGAGGATGCCTTGTACGCGCTTCCGGGATTCCTGTAGCAGTACAGATTGAAGGGCGTGCTGCATGCCGAGCCTCCGGAGAGCACGCTCACTATGCTCTTGTACGATATGTCTGAAGCGATTGCCGCCGGAGCGTCGTTCACGGCATCGTAATAGTACTGTCCGATGATGTTGCTCTCGACAAGTCCGGTGGAGGTATTCTCCCAACTGTACTTCCCGTCCATATTGCTCAGGAAATACCATTTGTAGGAACTCATGAAATCGAAATCGGAGAAAAGCAGTTCCTTCTCGCCCACATTGGAAAGATATACTCCTTCCAGTTCGACCTCCATTCCCGAAGGAAGCCTGTTGGTTATGGAGTTGACGCGGATTCTCGCCACTCTTCGCTTGAGCTGGAGATTGGCAGTCGCAGCAGCCGCGAGCGTGGTCCCTTCCGCTACCGTGATGGTCCCCGAAGCCACCTGGACGAGGTTGCCGTCGTTGTCGTAAGCGTCACGGTAAAGGTCCCAAATCAGATCTTCCGGGTCCGAGCCGAGCTTGAACGAACCGAAAGCGAGGTGCGAGCCGGAGGGAAGCAGTTCCTGCCCCTCGAACGAAGTGTACGCGTTAGCAGCGAGATATACCTGGTAAGTGCCAACGGGCAGAGTCACGGTGGTGTCCGGAATCTGGCCGTCCGTGATGCCTGCGTCGGTTACGCTGATTTCCCTCACCAGGGTGGTTCCGCTGAAGAAGGCGATGTCGTAGCAGTCTATCTTGAGGTCGCGGCTCTCGAGCACGGAATACGACGCGAGGGACCTGGTCCCCAATGACAGGAAATCCGGACTGGCCGACACGCGTGCGAGACCGGTCGCCGACGGGAGGGAGCCCGCAGGCTCCGAGTTCTTCTCCTTCGTACAGGAGACGATTGATATTGCGGCGAGGACCGCCGCGCAGATTATAGTCTTTTTCATTTCAAAAAGCTTTAGAGTTTGTATTTTCTGACGAGGGCCGATATTTCCGGGTCGAGATTTCCCCGATGGACAAAGGCCGGATCCATTTTGCAGGCGTTGAGAAAAGAGAGGACCGCCTGCTCTTCCTCCCCCATTCGCGAATACAGCAGCGCCTTCACGTATTCCCCTTTCGCGGATGGCGGAAGCCCCGACAGAAGAGCCATCGCCGTGGCGTCGTAATCCAGCGCGCAATACGCCAGAGCCGCATTGAAATCCGCATAAGGGTTCAAGAATTCGAGGGCGGTGGTGTAATCCCTGTCCTTGAGCGCCTGCAGGCCCTTCATATAGAGGGTGTCTGGCGCATCGCCAAGATATCGCGGCGTTTCGTCAGCAAGCGTGCTGAGGGAACTTATGTAGTACGTTATCCTGCCGCTTTCCGCAAGTTTGCACACCGGGCCGTCATAGGAAAAGACGCCGCCGCGGAGGGCTATTTCGGCTTTACGGAGACCGGGGCCGGCATCGATGGCCTGCACATAGCTGTAGCGCAGGCCACCTCCGTCCGCAACCATTACGGTATCCAGACGCAGACCGTCGGAGATGATGGGAGATTTGACATATCGGCGGAACATCTGTTCCTTGCGGGAATCGCGCCTCTCCTCGCGATGGAGGGCGCCGGTTCTGGTATAGTGTTCCACGGCCTCGTCACGGGTGACGCCGGATTCCGATGACATCTCCGAAGCGTTACGGGCGACGAATATCTCGTACTCGCGTCTCTTCAGATAAGACTCGGGATTGGTGTCGATGCCGCCCAGATATCTCCCGTACTTCTCATATCCGCGCCGCTGCGACCGCCTGAAATCCTCTCCCGTCACCAGCACGGGTTCTAGGGAGAGGGAGTCCTCCATAATGTAGAGAACTGGTTCCAGGCGTATCTGCCATCGTGTGTCCGTCATTTCGGCCGGGACGATGATGTCGAAGCGAAGGTCCACCCGGCCGTGGCGTTCGGCGATGTTCTTGAACGCCGCCACCACCATCGAGGCCTCCAGTTCCTCCCGCGCCACCATCTCGCCGTTTTCATCGCGCGAGGCGCGCATCAGGAAGACTTCGTTTCCATGTTCATCCCTGACGGTAAGCGTATCCCTGCGGATGCGGTCCGTTTCCGGCCCGATGCTTTGCGCAGGACGTTCCCGGGCGCTTTCTATCCGCGCCCGAAGTTCGCCGCTGCGTACCGCCTCCGCCTTCCTTCCCGGAGCGCAGGAAAGAAGGCAGAAGGACAGTATCAAGGCTAGGCGTTCCATACTACATCGAGCAGGGAATCTGCATGTCGTCATCCTCGAAACGCATCACCTTTCCGGCCTGGATGTCGGTGGAGTAGTGCTCCTGGCCGTCCTGGCCGAGAAATTTGGTGTATTTCACACGTCCGCACACATAGACTTTGTCCCCTTTCTGGATGCTGTCCACATCCTCGAGGGCCCTGCCCTCCCATACGCTGACGTTGTGCCACTGGGTGTCGATGACGGGCGAGCCGGTCTTGTCTTTGAAAGCGTAGCTCGTCGCGACGGTGAACCTGTTCACCCGCTTTCCGGAGTAGGTCTGCACTTTGGTGCTTCCGACCATTCCCCTCAATTCAATTCTGTTCAATTGTTCCATAATAAAAATCATTTTTCGGTTATGGGACGACGAGCCGCGCGGTCTCGTTCCCGGCAGCAAAGAAAGCAGAAAAGAATATACGAAATCGGCTTTTAAAGATACTGTAGTGAACTTTTTATGTTTCTTTAAGAGTTAAATTTTTTCTTTAAGATTTAAGAAACATATATTTTTTCAATTGTTTTTTTACTTCGCTTGGAAGTGATGCGCGAATGATGCACTTTTGCGCCATGAACATATTCAATAAAGAGAAAGAAAAGCATGCGAAATGTCTCTGGTGCGGAGCCGATTTGTTCGGTCGGCCGGACAAGAAATTCTGCAGCCAGGCTTGCAAGAATGCATGGAACAACAGCGCGAACGCCGACAACAGGCTGATGCGCAACCGCGTGGTTACCGCGATTATGGTGAATTACCGGATCCTGGAGAGAGTGCTCAATGCGAACTGCACTTCAATCGAGCTGAAAACCGCCGAAGACTTCGGCTTCAGGCCGGCATATATAACAGGATATCGCCGCACCTACGGGAGGCACGACGAATTGTCCTGTTTCGATATTAGATATTGCCAGACGTCTACGCGCCTGTTCAATATAAGGAGATGCTGAGGAGATTATTCCTCGACCTCGGCGGCCTTTGCGGGCTTCTTGACGTCCGAACGGTTGAGTTCGGGGATCTTGGTGGTGACCACGTCCTGCACGAACTTGTCGTAGTCTGCTTCGGAGATCATATGGCAGGAGCCGTTGATCTGGGCGCCCATTTCCACCTGGAATTTACGCACGTGGATGTTGCCGTTGATGGTCGCTGAACCATTGAGGGAAAGGGTGTCCTTCACATAGACGTCGCCTTCCATCTGTCCCCAGAAGTCGAGGTTGGTGCAGAGGAGAGCTCCGTTCACGCCGGCCTGGTCGCCGACGACGATCTTGCCTTTGGAGTAGATCTTGCCCTCGATATGTCCGTCCACGCGGATGTCGGTAAGGGAAGAGATTTCACCTTTGATGATTGTACCTGCGGAGATGTGGCTCACGTCGTTTACGTCCACTACTGTTTCAGGGATTCTAGGAGTTGTCATTTCTTTATGTTTTTAATGTTTGTGTCTAAACAAGGCCCTTTCCGTGGCAGTTCTTGTATTTCTTGCCGCTGCCGCAAGGGCAAGGGTCGTTGCGGCCGATCTTCTTGTCGACCTTCACGGGAGTATTGCTCTTCTGCTCGCCGTTGGTGCTGAGTTCCTGGCGACCGGTCTGCATACGCGACATATCGGTACGCGGCTGGACAGCCCGGCGGGGCTGTTCGTTCGCATCCCGCAGAGGCACGAAGGCGCGGAGCAGGAAGGACAGCACGTCCTGGTTGAGCGATTCCAGCATCGAGGCGAAGAGGTTGTAGCTTTCGAGTTTGAAGACAACCACGGGGTCCTTTTGTTCATAGGAAGCGTTCTGGACGCTCTGCTTGAGGTCGTCCATCTCGCGGAGATGCTCCTTCCAGTGCTCGTCTATCTGATAGAGGATGATGTTCTTGCTGAGCGTCTTGCCCACCTCGCGGCTGTCGGTTTCGTAGGCCTTTTCGAGGTTGACGCTGACGGTCATCGTGTGGCGGCCGTCGGAGATGGGGATGGAGATGTTCTGGTACATGCTCCCCTGCTTCTCGTAAACGGTCTTGATGATGGGCTGGAGTTTCTCCACCAGCGTGTCCATCCTGCGCTGGTAGACTTCCTGCATATGGGCGCAAAGGGCGTCCACAAGGTCGTCTGCCTTCGCTTTCTCGTAGAACTCGGCATCGAAACCGCAGTCGATGGAGAGTTTGGCCATCAGGGTTTCCTGAAAGCCTTCGAAATCGAGCCCCTCGCACTGGTCAACCAGCACCGACGCTGCGTCCAGCATCATGTTGCGGAGGTCTATCTCCACCTTTTCGCCGCTGATTGCGTTGCGGCGGCGGGAGTAGATGGCTTCGCGCTGGTTGTTCATCACGTCGTCGTATTCGATGAGGCGCTTGCGCACGCCGAAGTTGTTCTCCTCCACCCTGCGCTGTGCCTTTTCTATTGCGGATGAGAGCATCGAGCTCTCGAGGGCCTCGTCGTCCTTCATTCCAAGGCGGTCGACTATGCCCGCGATGCGTTCGGAACCGAACAGACGCATAAGCTTGTCTTCCAGGGAGATGTAGAACACCGAGGAACCCGGGTCGCCCTGACGTCCGGCACGTCCTCGCAGCTGGCGGTCGACGCGGCGGCTGTCGTGACGCTCGGTACCCACTATGGCAAGGCCTCCGGCGGCTTTCACCTCCGGCGACAGCTTGATATCGGTGCCTCGTCCGGCCATGTTGGTGGCGATGGTCACCGTGCTGCTCTGGCCGGCCTGGGCGACTATTTCGGCTTCACGGGCGTGCTCCTTCGCATTCAGCACGTTGTGGCGTATTCCGCGCATACGGAGCATCCTGCTGAGGAGTTCGGAAGTTTCCACATCGGTGGTACCCACCAGCACCGGGCGTCCGGCTTTGGAGAGTTCCACGATGCGGTCGATGACCGCCGCATATTTCGCCTTCTTTGTCTTGTAGATGAGGTCGTCCTGGTCGTCACGGATCACGGGGCGGTTGGTGGGAATCGCCATCACGTCCAGCTTGTAGATGCTCCAGAACTCGCCCGCCTCCGTCTCGGCCGTACCGGTCATGCCGGCCAGCTTGTGGTACATGCGGAAGTAATTCTGCAGCGTGATGGTCGCAAATGTCTGGGTGGCGGCTTCCACCGTCACGTTTTCCTTCGCTTCCACGGCCTGGTGGAGTCCGTCGCTCCAGCGGCGTCCTTCCATCACACGGCCGGTCTGCTCGTCGACAATCTTGACCTTGCCCTCGACGATGATGTAGTCGATGTCCTTTTCGAACATCGTGTATGCCTTGAGAAGCTGGTTGACGGTGTGTATTCGTTCGCTCTTCAGGGAGAAGTCCTCCATCAGGGCGTCCTTCTTCTCCTGCTTCTGCATCAGGCTGAGACTCTCGTCTTTGGTAATCTCGGCAATCGCAGAACCCACATCGGGAATCACGAAGAAGTCGTCGTTGCCCACTGCCTTCGCAAGGACCTCGTGGCCCTTGTCGGTCATATCCACCGAATTCAGCTGCTCGTTTATGACGAAGTAGAGAGGGTCCGTGACCACGGGCATCTCCCTTTCGTTGTCCTGCATATAGAAGTTCTCCGCCTTCTGGAGAAGCACCTTCATTCCGGGTTCGCTGAGGAACTTGATGAGCGGGCCGTACTTGGGAAGTCCCTTGTGGGCGCGGAGAAGCAGTTTGCCGCCTTCCTTCTCATCCCCTGCGGATATGGCTTTGCGTGCTTCGTTGAGCACCTGGTTCACGAGGGCGCGCTGCGTCTGGTAGAGCTTCTCCACGTAGGGGCGGAACTCCATGAACTGCTCGTCGTTCTCGGAATGCGAGGTGGGTCCGGATATGATGAGAGGGGTACGGGCATCGTCGATGAGGACCGAGTCGACCTCGTCAACGATGGCGTAATGGTGCTTGCGCTGGACAAGGTCGTCCGCGTGCACCGCCATATTGTCGCGAAGGTAGTCGAAACCGAATTCGTTGTTGGTTCCGAAGGTGATGTCGCAGGCGTAGGCCTTGCGGCGGGCGGCCGAGTTGGGCTCGTGCTTGTCGATGCAGTCGACGCTGAGTCCGTGGAACATATAGATGGGCCCCATCCACTCGGAGTCTCGCTTGGACAGATAGTCGTTCACGGTAACCACGTGGACGCCTTTTCCGGCGAGGGCGTTCAGGAACACTGGAAGGGTGGCCACGAGGGTCTTTCCTTCACCGGTCGCCATCTCGGCGATGCTTCCGCGCTGCTCCTTGTTGGTCTTGACCGTGCCGTTCAGGGCGATGCCGCCGATTATCTGCACGTCGTAATGGACCATATCCCACTTTATTTCGTTGCCGCCGGCAAGCCAATGGTTGTGGTACACTGCCTTGTCGCCGTCGATGGTGACGAAATCGTGGTCCACGGCAAGTTTGCGGTCGAAGTCGTTGGCGGTCACCGTGACGTCGCCTTCATTGAGGCGGCGGGCGGTGGACTTGACGATGGCGAAAGCCTCGGGAAGTATCTCGTTGAGAGCCTTTTCGATTGCCTCGTCCTCTTCTTTCACGAGGTTGTCCGATTCGGTCGCTAGGGATTCCTTCTCGTCGAGAGGGATTTCCTTTTCCAGTTCTTCGCGAATCTGGGCGATGCGGTCTTCGAAGGGTTTCTCGACCTCGACAAGGTGTGCCCTGAGAGCGGCGGAATGCGCGCGAAGCTCGTCGTTGGACAATTTGTCGATTTCCTCGTATGATGCGAGCACTTTGTCGAGCCAGGGCTTGACCGCCTTGTAGTCGCGGTCCGCCTTGCTTCCGAACAGTGCTTTTATTATGCTTGCAAGTGCCATATCTTCAAATAGTACAGTTTGCAAATTTAATCAAAATTTGCCTATTACAAAAATATTGGCTATGTTTGCAGACCTTTCGCAGGATTAGCACATCGGTAGTGCATTGGCTTCC
>JAGABD010000050.1 GCA_017614795.1 Bacteroidales bacterium | reverse complement strand
CTTGGGGGTGGAGAAGCGCTGCCCGCCCGGATATCCGGTGTAACGGGTGTAAACGCGGTCCGTCATCTTGTTTCCCTTGAGGATCACCTTCTCGGCGTTGACGACGATGACATTGTCACCGCAGTCGACGTTGGGGGTGAAACCGGGCTTGTTCTTGCCGCGGAGGACAAGAGCAATCCTGGAAGCAAGACGTCCCAGAGGGAGGTCCGTTGCGTCGATGCAAACCCACTGCTTGTTCACAGTCGCTTCGTTCAGCGAAACTGTTTTGTAACTGAGTGTGTCCATAAAACTTTAACAAAAAATTAGGCCCCTAAATAAATAGGGGCCGCAAAGATAGTCAATTATCTTATATTTTCAAAAAGAAATTTCTAAGCGCAAATGAAATTTGCCTGGATGAATGCGTTCACCGCCGTTGCGACGAAGAGCAGAAGCACTATCGTGGCGACGATTATGCCGATGACCTTGAGGCGCTTGAACCAGGTCTGGCCGTCCCAGCCGATGGTCTGGAACATGCTCCAGAAGCCGTGAGTGAGATGGAGAAAAACAGCCGTGAACCAGATGAGGTAGATGACCAGCACCCACCACTTTCCGAAGGTGAAGTTCAGCAGCAGGTAGGGGTTGTTCTCGAAGGCTCCGATTCCGAACATCTCGGGCAGCTGCATCTTGGCCCAGAAGTGGGTGAGATGGAAGAAAATGATGCCCAGGATGACGATTCCGAGGATGAACATATTGCGGGCGCTCCAGGAATCCGCCGCGGCGCGGCTGGACACCTCGTAACGCTTGATTCCGCCACGGGCGATGATGTTCTGGGCGGTGAGCCAGCAGCCGTATGCCACGTGCACGAAAAGGCCGAGGGCCAGCACGGGAACCATTATGCTGATGAACGGAGTAGACATGAAGTCGCACCCGAGTTTGAACAGTCCGTCACCCGCGGAGAAAAGGCTTTCGTCCGCCGCTACAGCGCCGTATTTACCTAAAAAGCTGTCTATTACCGAAAAGAAATTGATGGTGCCGTGAAGCAGGAGGAAAATCACGAGGAAGGCACCGCTGACGGCCTGGATGAATTTTTTGCCGATTGATGAAGTAAAAATGAACATCTCTTTAACTGTTTGCTCTGCAAATATAGCGATAATTTGTATATTTGTGGACTGTTGAACGAGATTCAAACCACGATTTATGTATAAGAGAGTTCTGTTGAAACTTAGCGGCGAAAGCCTCGGAGGCCCCGCAGGAAAAGGCATCGACGAGGAAAGCCTCAAGAAATTTGCAAAAGAGATCGCGGCAGCCGTCAAGGCAGGCTACCAGATTGCAATAGTGAACGGCGGAGGAAACATCTTCCGCGGCATACAGGGTCTGGGCAAGGGCTACGACAGGGTTACGGGTGACCGTATGGGAATGCTCGCCACCGTCATCAATTCCCTCGCGCTGGCATCCGCCCTTCGCAGCGAAGGCGTCGCGGCCGAAGTGTTCACCGCCACCCCGATGGAGCCCATAGCCAAGGGTTACGTACGCGAATCCGCGGTGAAGGTGCTGTCCGAAGGCGGAGTGGCCCTCATCGCAGGAGGCACCGGCAATCCTTTCTTCAGCACCGACTCGGGAGCAGCCCTCCGCGCTCTTGAAACCGGAGCGGACGCACTCCTGAAGGGCACCCGCGTGGACGGCGTCTACACCGCCGACCCCGAGAAGGATCCCGACGCCCGCAAGTACGACGAACTCACCTTCCACGAGTGCCTCGTGAACCATCTGAAGGTTATGGACCAGACCGCCTTCGCGCTTTGCGAGCAGGGCCCCATCCCCCTTGTGGTGTTCGACATCAACGAGCCCGGCGCGCTGCTTCGCGTGCTCAAGGGCGAGAAGATCGGCACATTGGTTCACGCCTAGCACCCGTCATTGCCGGCGGCGACCGGCAATCTCACAGAAACAATAACTACATTATATGTTAACAGACAGAGCGAAAGAAATTCTGAACGGCGCAGACGAGAAGATGCAGGAAGCCGTTCTCTACCTCGAAGAGGATCTCAAGAACTACCGCCTCGGCAAGGCCAATCCTTCGGTGTTCAATACAGTGATAGTCAATTACTACGGAGCGCCCACCCCGCTTGCGCAGATGTCGTCCATCACCGCCCCCGACGCCAAGACACTGGCCATCCAGCCTTGGGACAAGAGCCTCATTCCCCAGATAGAAAAAGCCATCCTCGACGCCAACATCGGCCTCACCCCTTCCAACAACGGAGAGATAATCCGCTGCACCGTGCCCGCCCTCACCGAGGAGCGCCGCCGCGATCTCGTGAAGAAGGCCAAGGAAGCCGGCGAGAACGCCAAGATAGTCATCCGCAACGCCCGCCGCGACGCAATCGAACTGCTCAAGAAAGCCCAGAAAAACGAGGGTATGAGCGAGGACACCGAGAAGGAAGGCGAAGGCGAAGTGCAGAAGATCACCGACAAGAACGTGAAGTCGGTCGACGAACTCGTGGCCGCCAAGGAGAAGGAAATTCTCACGGTTTAATTTGCTGATATACAAAGCCATACTCCGTCACCGCGCGAGGAAGTGGCAAAATGCTCCTGGCGCGGAAGTCCCTACGGTATGCGTGGGTAACGTAACCGTGGGCGGCACCGGAAAAACTCCGCACGTAGAACTGATTCTGCGTTTGCTCGGTGCGCGCGGCATTTCCGCCGCCGTGCTTTCGCGCGGATATAAAAGGAAAAGCAAGGGCTTCCAGTATGTGGAGGTGGATTCCTCGGCGGAGTTCGCCGGCGACGAACCCCTTCAGATCAAGCGCAAGTTCCCTTCGGTCACTGTCGCGGTGGACAAGGACCGCATTGAAGGATGCAAAAAACTCGTCTTTGCCGGCCCTGATCGGCAATCTCCTGCCATCATCGTCCTCGACGACGCCTTCCAGTACAACAGGCTTCACGCCAGCCTAAACATAGTGCTGGTGGACTGCAACCGCCCCGTCTGGAAAGACCTGCTGCTGCCCTTCGGACGTCTTCGCGACCTCCCCGAAAGGCTTGCGGACGCCGACATCGTCATCATCACCAAATGCCCCTCCGACCTCGCCGCGCAAGAGCGCGAGGCCTTCGCATCCAGGGTACGTTCATATCTGCCGAAGAGCTCCGGGAAAGAACTGCCGGTCCTGTTTACGCACATCGCCTATGACGAGCCGAAGGCCGTCTTCCCTGATGGCAAGGAACCGGCGCCCGAGGGAAAAGAAATCGTCCTGTTCACGGGCATCGCGGGAGACGCCCCGCTGGTAAAGTATCTGAACGAAAGCGGACGAATTGTGGAGCATCTGCGCTTCCCGGACCATCACGCGTATACCTCCGACGACATCGCGGGCATAGCTGAAGCGGCCCGCAGGCACCCCGACGCCATCGTAGCGACCACCGAGAAGGACGCACAGCGCATCCGCGACTGCCGCGACTTCCCCGCCGACCTGCGCTCCCGCCTCCTCGAATTCCCCATCCGCGCTGAGTTCCTTTCGCTTGAAGAACGCGAGTTCTTTCAGAGGTCGCTCTGGCGGCTAATCGACTGATTTACAATAAAATAAACAATTCCTTCTACCCCAAAAACCGGATAGAAGGAATGCGTTAAATGCCAGTATTTCAACTAGTTGGCCGCCAGCGTTTTTCCGCGCAACCACTCGGCGACTTCCGGCGGCAGAAGGTCTTTCAACTGCTGATAAACCGATTCGTTATAACTGTTCAGCCAGGCGATTTCGTCCGGCGTCAGCAACTCGGTGCGGAGAATCGACGTGTCGTAATGGCATAGCGTCAGCGGCTCGAAACGCAGCCAGCGTCCGAACTCGTTTTCGCCGGCCGGAACGCAAAGAAGCAGGTTCTCGTGGCGCACTCCGTGCATTCCCTCGCGGTAGATTCCCGGTTCGTCGGACACTATCATTCCCGCCATCAGGGGCTGGGCGTTGAGGTTCTGGCGGATGTCCTGCGGGCCTTCGTGAACGCCGAGAAAGCTTCCCACTCCGTGGCCCGTGCCGTGGCCGAAATTGCGCTTGTATTCCCAAAGCGGCTCGCGTGCCAGGGCGTCGATGCGGCAGCCGGGGGTGCCTTCGGGGAAGACCGCCCTTGCCAGCGCGATATGGCCTTTCAGCACCAGGGTGTAGTCTTCGGCCTCCAGTTCGCTGCAAGGGCCAAGAGGCACGGTGCGGGTTATATCCGTCGTTCCCAAATTATTGTACTGACCTCCGCTGTCGCAGAGATACAGGCCGTGAGGCTCCAGCACCGGAGCGTCCGAACGGGGCGTGATGTAATGCGGAAGCGCAGCGCCCGGGCCATAGGCCGAGATGGTCTCAAAGCTGTCGCCCAGATAATCCGCCGCTTCCTCGCGATAGCGTCCGAGCTGTGCAGAGGCGTCCCATTCGCTCACCGTGCGGTCGTTCTCCAGCGACTTCTCCAGCCACCAGAGGAACTTCTCCATCGCAACACCGTCAAGCAAATGGGCCTTGCGGGCTCCCTCTATCTCGACGGGATTCTTTACCGCTTTCCAGAGAGCCACCGGCGACGGGCTGTCCACCAGGCGTCCGGGGCCGGCGAGCGAGCATAGATGATAATTCAGCACGCCCGAATCCGCAAGCAGGCTGCCGTCGAGTTCGGAAAGGGCGATTTCTATCTCCTCGTAATAGCGGAGGTTCACCCCGTCTTCGCGCAGGGCTGCGAAGGTCGCCTCGGTCTGCGGGTCTTCGACGGGCTCTTTCAGCACGAACCAGTCGGCGGTTTCGGCCCCGACCAGCAGCCAGGATATCACAAGGGGATTGTATTCTATGTCGGAGGCCCGCACATTCAGCGTCCAGGCCACTTCGTCCAGGGCTCCGAGCAGGATATAGTCGCAGCCCTTTTCGGCCAGATGGTCACGCAAGCGACCCAACTTGCTTATGCGGTCCTCGCCCGGATCGACCTCGAATATCGGCGTCTGGGGTATCTGAGGACGGTCCTGCCAGAGGGCGTCCAGAAGGTTCGGAACGCTCACCACGTGGCAGGCGGTTCCGAGCGCGTTGAGGCCTCCCTTGATTTCGGAAACCGCGGCCGCGCCGATGCAAAGACCGTCCACGGCGATGTAGACCTCTGCCGCTCCGCCGAACTTGCCCGCAATCCATTCGGGAATCGGAACCTGCTCCGGAACACGCATCTTGTGAAGTTCCACGCCCGTGCCTTCCAGCTGCCGCACAGCCTGGATGAAGTAGCGGGTATCGGTCCAGAGCCCCGCGTGGTCGAGGGTTACGACCACGTCGCCGGCCTCGCCGGTGAAGCCCGTGAGCCATTCCACCTGCTTCCAGCGTTCCGCGGGATATTCGCTGCCGTGAGGGTCGCCGCCGGTGAGCACCACCGCGTCCCATCCGTGACTCCGCATCATCGTGCGAAGCGCTTCTATTCTGTCTGCAAAGACATTGTCCATATCTGCAAAGATAAAGATTTTATATCTTTGTTCCCGAAATGAAGATAGGGAATCTGGATTTGGGTGAAAGGCCGCTGCTGCTGGCGCCAATGGAGGATGTGACGGACCGTTCG
>JAGABD010000049.1 GCA_017614795.1 Bacteroidales bacterium | reverse complement strand
GTCTGCGAAATGGCGAAGGTTATTATGAAATAAACTCGCCCGAGTTTATTTCAAAATGCGTAGCATTATGAAGTAAGCTAGACAGATTAGTACAAATTAAGCCGCTCCGGATGGGGCGGCTTTTTTATTTGTCATTTGCAATTACTTGCCCGGAATCAGGTTCAGCACAATATATGACGAGAACGCCGCGAAGAAGAGCAGCGGCCAGCTGTGTCCCTCGAGCAGGACGAACAGGGCGCTTGCGGCAAGGGCGGCGAGGAAGGCTATGCGCTTCCAGTTGAAAAAGGCCTTGAGGTCTTCGCCGCGATGGAGCTTGAACGAGAACATAGGCACTTCGCTCACCAGCAGCGCGCAAAGCAGAATGGCGCCGGCGCAGACGAAGAACGCCACTCCGGTGCCCGAAGCCAGCGACAGGTAGCCGCCCATCCCGTACCAGGCCGCGAACGAGCCGCAAACTATGGCGCAGGCGGGGGTGGGGAGCCCGAGGAAGGAATCTCCCTGGCGGGTGTCGGTGTTGAATTTTGCGAGCCGCAGTGCCGAGAACAGCGCCAGCAGCAGCGGCACGAAAACGTACCAGCGGCCCGGGGCTATTCCCTGCAGAAGATGGTAGAGCATAATCGAAGGCAACACGCCGAAGCTCACGAGGTCGGAAAGAGAATCGAGTTCCTTGCCTACCTCGGAATACGCTCCGATGAGCCTCGCCGCGAGCCCGTCGCAGAAATCGAAGACGGAGGCGCAGAGCATCAGCAGGAACGCAGCCTGCGGCATGTCGGCGAATGTAGCCGCTATTCCCAGAACCCCGCAGAGGAAGTTCATCAGGGTTATGGTGTTGGGAATGTGTTTCTTGATTTGTATCATCACTTGATTCCAAGTTTCTTCCTGACGTCCTTGGGCAGCGCGTCCTTATGCATCAGGAAATCGAGGGTCTGTCCCTTCACGTAATTCTCCGAAGCGTACCATATGCCCTTGTAGCGGCCGGTCACGCCCCAGGAATTCTTTACCATATAGAACTTGCGTCCGAACTGGTCGTGGGCGATGCCGAATATCTGCATTCCGTGGTCGTCGGTGATGCTCTTGTTGTCGAAGCCCTTCTGGCGGTACTCCTGGTCGGGAACAATCTCGTTGGGAGCCTCGATGGCGGGCTTGGGGGCATTGTCCTTGCCGACCCATTTCTCCTGGTCGGAACCGGGATTCTTCTTCTCCCATTCCTTGAGGTCGACGAGAATGGCCAGGCCGTCGCGGGTGAAGCCGGGTTCGCTCACGTCGGCGCCCCAGGCTACCGTGTAGCCGTTCTTGAGGGCGTTGTCGAGGGCGGCCATCAGCTCATTGACGGGGACGTTCCAGGCCTCGTCGCCGCGCCAGTTGTCGGCAACCTCCACCGCGAACCTGGTGTAGAAAGGATGATGGGTGAAGGAGGTGAGCGTCACATAGTCCGCTGGTTTGAACTTGAGGGCGTCGCGGTAGGATGCGGGGGTGTACTTCACACCGTCCACCGTGAACTCCTCGGGAATCTCGCCGAGATATGCCTTCAGGATGCCGTCGAAGCCGGCTTTCCAAGCGGTGGTGAGCTTGCCTCGGGAAGATGCGATGGCCTTCACGTAGGCGCGGAGGACGGCGTCCATCTCGGCCTGCTCGGGAAGCTCGGTGCCGTAGTTCATCCCGGAATAGGCGCTCTGTGGCATAAGTCCGTAATCTTCAATAATATGCAGCACGTCGTCGGCCTCGGAACCGGCTCCGAAAGCGAGGTTGCCCTCCACGCGCACGAACTTGTCGGCCCTCTCGGAATACGACTTGTGCACCACGTACATCTGAGAGAAATCGGGATACTTCGCGGTGTCCTTGATATTGTTGATGCGGATCACTTCTGACTCCACGAAACCAAGCGCGGAAAACGCCCAGCAGGTGCCGCTCTTGTACTGGTTCTTCACCGGAGTGATGGGCAGCTGGAGGTCCGCCGTGAAGGTATACTCGGGGAACTTGATCTTGTCTTTGCGCTGAGCGTTCAGCGCGATGCCTGCGGCCAGCAGCGCCACGGCGACTATGATTATCTTCTTCATACTGTACGTTATTTGCTGTTATACACTTTGAGGCCTTTGGCGAGAATCTCCAGCGCTTTCTTGAGCTCGGGGATTTCAAGCACATAGGCGATGCGCACCTGCCTGCGGCCTTCGCCGCGGGTGCGGTAGAAAGGTTCCGCCGGAGTCACCATGACGGTCTCGCCGTCGGGATGGAAGTCGGTCAGAAGCCACTTGCAGAAGTCGGTGGCGTTGCGCACGGGCAGTTCCGCCACCGTGTAGAAGGCGCCCTGCGGGGTGGGGGAATACACTCCCGGCATCTCGTTGAGAGCCTTGATGGTGAAGTCCCTGCGGGCGATATATTCCTTGCGCACTGCGGCGAAATACTCCTTGTCGGCGCTCAGGGCCCCGTATGTCGCAACCTGCCCGAGGACGGGAGGGCAGAGGCGCGCCTGCGCTATCTTGGTGATGAGCTTCATCACGTCGCGGTTGTGCGAGATGATGCATCCGATGCGCGCTCCGCAGAGGTTGTAGCGCTTGCTGGCGGAATCCACCAGAATCACGTTCTGCGACATTCCCGGTATCTGCATCGCCGAGAAATAAGGTTCGCTCGTATAGCAGAATTCGCGGTACGCCTCGTCGCTGATGAGGAAGATGTCGTGCCTGCGGCAGATCTCTCCAAGCGCCAGCATATCCTTCTTGGTATAGAGGGTGCCCGTGGGGTTCGAGGGGTTGCAGATGAGGATGGCCTTGGTGCGGGAGGAGATGTGCTTCTCGATGGCTTCGGCAGAAGGAAGGCGGAAACCGTCCTTGATGTCGGTGTGCACGGCCACTATCTTCACCCTGTTCATCAGGGCGAAAGTGTTGTAGTTGCAGTAGAAGGGCTCCATGATGAGCACCTCGTCGCCCGGGTCGCAGGCGGCCTGGAACACCATCGTGAGGGCTTCGCTGCCCGCCACGGTGACCAGCAGGTCCTCGAGTTCGAATTCGATTCCGTTGGGCTTGTAGTACTTTTCGATGATCGCCCTGCGCAGAGCGTAGGTGCCCGCTGAATTGGAATAGGGGAGATGGTCGAACTTGAATCCGGCCACCGCTTCCGCGGCTCCTGCGGGGGACTTGATGTCGGGCGCTCCGATGTTCAGGTGATACACTTTGATGCCGTCGGCTTTGGCCTGGTCGGCATAGGGCGTGAGCATCCGGATTGCGGACTCCGGCATTATCTCCGCGGTGTGTGAAATTTTCGGCATAATCGGGACAAAGATAGCGAAATTTCCTATCTTTGTAGAGATGAAACCTACATATTTATTGATTGCGGCCGCGACGCTCGCGCTTGCGTCGTGCGCGCGAGGCGGGCAGGAAGAAGGAGCCGCGCTCAAATACGTACAGGATATCATTTCGGGCGAAGAAGCTTCGGCCCGCGACATACTTGCCGGATACGGCAATCCTGCCAGGGACGGAGCCATCTACGTGGCGGGTCCCTACGCCCCGGCGGTAAGGGCTATGAAGAACCTTCTCCGCTTCGAATATTTCGACAACGTCACCGGCAATCCCGGCCCCGACGGACTTCCCGATTTCGCGGGTGAAACGATCTGCGCCATATACGATATGGCTCCCGAAGCCGCCACGCAGGAAGAACTGCGCACGGCCGCGGTGAGAGGCGTTATCCAGGCTATGGACAGCGTCTGTTTTGTAAGCCCTTACGACAACGAAGGACTGGACGTCAAGCCCGTCGCCAAGGTAGTGCTTCTCGCATCGCCCAACGCGGCCTTCGGAGCGGCCGACATCGATACGCTCCTCACTACATTCAATGCGAAGATTCCGGTCGTATGCCCCCTCAGGAGCGTGCTGGAACCGTTCTTCAAGGGTAGGAAGGGCAGAGTGAAGATTGCGGTGCTCACCACCGAAGACTATGCTTCGGGCGACGCCTACAGGGGATATGTCGAATACCTCGGCGCAAAGCACGGCCTGGATTCGGCTGCCTGCATAGTCAGCGCCGACAGCAGCGTGACCGCGGTCCTGACGCAGCCGGTCGACCTTCTCCTCATAGACAATCCGGCGCTGGACGCCCGCGAGATATACGAGAACGTCAAGCCCATCCCCGTGGTGGATCTCGCCGCAAGGGGAGCGGAAGAGTGCTTCAGGGCTATGCGTTCGGGCAATCTCTTCACCCACAGGGTGGCCTGGCCGGTATCGATGGAATATATGGCTGCTGAAGATAAGATTCTGCAGTACAACACTAAATACTTAAGCAGGTAGATGTTCAAGAAAACCATTCTTCCGGAGGAGATAGAGGCGCTGGAATTGGTGTCGTTTCCGGGAGAAATCCACGTCATAAGCCGCCCGGGTTGGGATTTCACCAAGGCGATGATTTATTTGAAAAGACAGAAGGTCATCGGTTTCGACACCGAGTCCAGGCCCTGCTTCGGCCCCGGCCAGCACAATAACGGAACCGCACTGCTTCAGCTTTCCGGTCCGGACAAGGCCTTCCTGTTCAGAGTGCAGAAACTGGGTATGCGCAGACGCCTTTGCGCGCTTCTGTCCAACCCGAACATAATAAAGGTGGGCGCCGCTTCGCTCGACGACGTGCACGGCTTGCAGCATCTCGCGCCGTTCAAGGAGCGGGGTTTCGTGGACCTGCAGAAGATTGCCTGGGAGTGGGGAATCAACGAGAAGTCCGTCAAGAAGATGGCGGCGATAATCCTCGGGGTGCGCATCTCCAAGAAGGAGCAGCTCTCCAACTGGGAGGCCGAAACGCTCGGCGAGGGCCAGAAGAAGTACGCGGCCACCGACGCCTGGATATGCAGGGAGATGTACCTGAAGCTTCTTGAGAACGAGAAGCACCCTCTTACCAGGGAGGAGATGATGCCGCCGGAGCAGCTCGAGGCGATTAAGCGCGCGGCGCAGAGGCGCGAAGAAGCCCGTCTTGCGGAAGAAAAGCGCAGACAGGAGGCGGCGGAAAGGCGCAAGGCCCGCAGACGCAAAAAGAAGAAGAAAAAGAAAGATGACCAAGGTATACCTCAAGAAGGGGCGTGACGCTTCGCTCCGACGCTTTCACCCCTGGGTTTTCTCGGGGGCGGTGGCACGCGTGGACGGCAGCCCCGCCGAAGGGGATGTGGTTTTCGTGTTTTCGGCCGAAGGAGAGCCGCTCGCCGCGGGCCACTGGCAGGTCGGCAGCATAGCGGTACGGGTCCTGAGCTTCGCTGGAGACCCCCTTCTTCCGACCTTCTGGGAGGAAGCCTTGTCCGCCGCGCTGAATGCCAGAAAAGCCTGCGGGCTTTGGAAATCCAAGAAAACGAATTGCTTCAGGTTAGTCCACGGCGAAGGCGACGGCCTGCCGGGGCTCATCATAGACTGGTACGACGGCGTGGCGGTCATGCAGGCCCACTCGGTGGGAATGTTCCGCGCCAAGGCAAAGATCTGCGAAGCGCTTCAGAAGGTGTTCGGAAAGGGCCTGAAGGCGGTTTACGACAAGAGCAGCGGCACCGCGCCCTTCAAGGCGGGACTCGAGCTTGTGGACGGCTTCATCTGGCAGGCTCCCCGCTACAAACCCGGCCCGCAGGCGGTTCTGGAGAACGGCCACAAGTTCCTCGTGGACTTCACCGAAGGCCAGAAGACAGGCTTCTTCCTCGACCAGAGGGAGAACCGCGCTCTGGTGGAAAAGTACGCGGCCGGCAAGAACGTGCTCAACCTCTTCTGCTACACCGGAGGCTTTTCCGTATATGCGCTCGCGGGTGGCGCGACTCACGTGGACAGCGTAGACAGCTCCGCCAAAGCCATCTCCCTGGTGGGAAAGAATATGGAACTGAACGGCTTCGCGCCCGATTCCCACGGGGAAATCTGCGCGGACGCCATAGAATATCTCGGACACGAATGCGAAGACGGTCGCTACGATCTCATAATAGTCGATCCTCCCGCATTCGCAAAGCACCGCGGGGCGCTTCAGAACGCGCTTCGCGCCTATCAGCGGCTGAATGCCGCGGCCATCTCCAAGGTGGCTCCCGGAGGGCTCGTGTTCACCTTCTCCTGCTCGCAGGTGGTGGACAAGGAGGCCTTCGCGCTGGCGGTCTTCTCCGCGGCGGCCCAGACAGGCAGGAGCGTGCGCATTCTCGACAGGATGTGCCAGCCCTGCGACCACGCAGTGAACATCTATCACCCCGAAGGGGAGTACCTCAAGGGGCTTTTGCTATACGTAGAATAATATGACCGGAAAATCAGCAATCGCATTGATCCTGGCCCTCGCTCTCGCGCCCGCGTGCAAGCAGGGCGCATCGCAGGGAGGAAAGGCGCCCGCGCATTACCGCACGGTGAAGGTGGCGCTCTCCGACCAGACGCTCCAGACTCGATACGCCGCTACGCTGGAAGGACGCCAGCTCGTGGAAATCCGCCCGCAGGTTAGCGGAACCATCACCAAGATATGCTTCAACGAAGGCGACAAGGTGAGCAAGGGACAGACTCTGTTCGTGCTCGACCAGGTGCCCTACCAGGCGGCCGTCGAGGTGGCGGACGCCAACGTGAAGAGCGCAGAAGCCAAACTGAAGACCGCGAAGCTCACCGCCGACAGCAACAAGCAGCTGTTCGAGAAGGACGTCATTTCCGGATATGAACTCCAGACGGCCCAGAACGCGCTTGCCGAGGCGCAGGCGGCTTACGCGCAGGCCAAGGCCCAGATGACCACGGCCCACAACAACCTGTCCTACACGGTTGTGAAGAGCCCCGTGAACGGCGTCGCCAGCATGACATCCTACCGCGTGGGCGCTCTGGTGAGCAGCAGCATCTCCAGCCCTCTGGTCACGGTTTCCGACGACAGCTACGTCTATGTCTACTTCTCGCTATCCGAGAACCAGATACTCGACCTTATGAGCCAGTACGGCAGCCAGGAGAAGTTCCTCGCGGGAATGCCAGACGTGCAGCTGATCCTGAGCAACGGCCGCGCCTACGGCACTTCGGGACGCATCGACGCTGTGAGCGGCGTCATCGACCAGAGCACGGGTTCGGTCCGCGTCAGGGCCTGCTTCCCCAACAAGGAACGCATCCTTCGCAGCGGAGCCAGCGCGACGCTGGTCATTCCCGTCACCCGCAAGGGCTGCATAGCCATTCCTCAGACCGCGACCTTCGAAATCCAGGAGAAGGTGTTCGTCTACAAGGTCGTGGACGGCAAGGCGGAATCCGCCGAAATCAAGGTGCTCGCTCTCAACAACGGCACCGACTATATTGTGGAATCCGGCCTCGAAGTGGGAGAGACTATAGTGGCGGAAGGAGCGGGACTCATCCGCGAAGGCACTCTCATCAGCACGGAGGAGGCATCTGAATGAATATCCGGAGCTTCATAGACCGCCCCATTCTTTCGGGCGTCATTTCAGTGCTCATCCTCATCGTGGGCCTCATAGCGCTGGTGCAGCTGCCGCTCGAGCGCTTCCCGGACATCGCCCCGCCTACGGTCAGCGTCATCTCCCGCTTCACGGGAGCATCGGCCGAGACCACCCAGAAGAGCGTCGTGGTGCCGCTGGAAGAGTCCATCAACGGCGTGG
>JAGABD010000048.1 GCA_017614795.1 Bacteroidales bacterium | reverse complement strand
GTTACGGCAAGCAGGATCTTACCCCTGCAGCCCTCGCAGCAGCCAACGCCCAGGCATCCGGACAGCGTGGTCCCGCCCGTGGCGGCGACCGTCGCGGAGGACGCAGGGACGGAGACCGTCGCGGACCCCGTCGCGAGAAGTAATACGATCGTGACTCTCTTAGCGGTGCGGATGCCGAAAGGTATTCCGCACCGTTTTTTTATTAAATTTGCAGTAGAGATATATCGCTATGGACAGAAGAAAGTTTTTGGAAAACATCGCGGTGATCGGCGCCGGCAGCCTGCTGCTGCCCTCCGTCCCGGCGGCCGCGAAGTCCCGCAAGAAAAAATCCCGCAAAGGCCAGTCGCAGGGCCTCGACGAAAACCTCGTCTGCATCGTATCGGACACCCACATCAAGCCCGGGAGCTACCAGGCCGAGTATTTCGAGCGCACCGTCAAGGACATCCTTGCGCTGAACCCCCTGCCGGCATACGTGATATGTCTCGGCGACATCGCCTATCACACGGGCAAACCCGAGGAGTACGAACTCGCAAGGAAGCTGTTCGCGCCCATCGAGGCCGCGGGAATGAAACTGACCTTCGCCATGGGCAACCACGACCGCAGGCAGAATTTCGCCGAATACTTCCCCGAATACGCCGCCAAGTCCGAACTTCCGCACAGGATGGTCTTCACGGTCGAGACGCCCCGCGCCGACTTCATCGTCCTGGATTCCCTCCAGGAGAGCGAAAACCCCAACAAGTGGATTACCGAGGGCGACTGCGACAGCGACCAGAAGGAATGGCTCAGGGAGAAGGTCGAAAAGCACGGCGACAAGCCCTTCTTCGTGGTTGCGCACCACGACATCAAGGAAACGGGAGTGACCAAGATAATAATGGCGAACACCGCCTGTCGCGGCTACATCCACGGACACCGTCACAAATGGTTCACCGATTGGGCCCGCGCCAACTACCGCGACCGCAACCTCATCCGCTGCCTTTGCGTGCCTTCGACCGGACACTGGGGCGACATCGGATACACGCTCATCGAGCTCGGCAAGGAAAGGGCCGTGGCGAGCAACCAATACCGCGAATTCTTCTTCCCCTACCCGCTCAAGCCCGGCGAGCCCCGTCCCGAAATGTGGGATGTGCTGGAAGAGGAGCACAGGGGAGCGAAGTGCGTATTCCCTTACAAGTAGAATCTTAATGCAGATATAATTATGAAAAGAATCCTCATCGCCGCCCTCGCGGCACTTACCGTAATCGCCTGCTGCGGAAAGAAGAAGGCCGCCGCGACCGAAGCGGAGGGCGCATCTTCCGAAGCCAAGAGCGAACTCGCCGTGAAGACCGGCATCGACGAAGGCGAAATGTTCACCGACTTCGCCATCACCCAGCCCGACGGCACAGTCCTCAAGCTTTCCGATTTCGCGGGAAAGGGCAAATACCTGCTGGTCGACTTCTGGGCAAGTTGGTGCGGTCCCTGCAAGAGAGAGATTCCCAACATCATCGCCACCTACGACAAGTACCACGGCGAAAAGTTCGACGTGCTCAGCGTGGCGGTATGGGACAAGCCCGAAGATACCGCTGCCGCGGCCAAGGAGCACGGCGTGGTCTGGAACCAGATAGTGAACGCGCAGCGCATCCCCACCGATCTCTACAAGATCGAAGGCATCCCCACGCTCATCCTCATCGGTCCTGACGGCATCATCCTCAAGAGGGGCGAGGCCCTTCGCGGACCCGAAATGCCCGACATCATCGGAGCTTACCTGAAGTAATTGGACGTTCGCGAGAAAATATCGCTTCTTCCGCATTCCCCCGGGGTCTATCGTTATTACGATGCCGCGGGGAATGTAATCTATGTAGGCAAGGCGAAAGACCTTCACAAGCGCGTGGCGCAGTATTTCGTGCCGCCCGAGAGGCTCAACGCCAAGACCCGCATCCTCGTTAGCAAGATCGCCGACCTGCAGTACAGCGTGGTCGACAGCGAATCGGACGCCCTGCTTCTGGAGAACAACCTCATAAAGCAGTACAAGCCACGCTACAACATCCTCCTCAAGGACTCCAAGACCTATCCCTGGATATGTGTCACGAACGAGCCCTATCCACGCGTGTTCCTTACCCGCAGGGTGGAGAAGAACGGTTCCCTCTACTTCGGCCCCTACAGTACCGTGATGCACGCCCGCGGGCTTCTGGATTTCTTCAATCAAACCTACCCCCTGCGCTCGTGCCGGCACAAGATAGACGCCGAAACCATTCTGCGCAAGCGCCTGCGCCCCTGCCTCGATTTCCATATCGGCAAATGCAAGGGCTGCTGCGTAGGGGCGGTGAATATGGTGGAGTACGGCTCTTGGATAAGCGAAATAACCGCCATCCTGAAGGGCGGTGCCGGCGATATCATCAAGGAATACGAATCCCGGATGAAGCAGGCGGCGGACGGGCTCGACTTCGAGAGCGCCCAGGAGTACAAAATCCGCATCGAGCGTCTGCAGAAGCATTACGCGCGCAGCATAATAATGACCGCGCGCGACGTGGATGCGGACGTGTTCAGTCTTGTCTTCGACGGGCCCGAAGCCTTCGGCAATTTCCTGCGCGTGCGCGGCGGTGCGATAGTCCAGAGCCTGAACCTCGGCTTCCGGATGCAGATAGAAGAAGAGCAGGCGGCGGTGCTCAGCGAGTTCATCGCGGAGATAGAAAGCAAGTTCGGCGCTCTCGGGCGCGAGCTCATAGTGCCTTTCGAGCCGGATGTCGCCCTGCCTGGCGTGAAATATACCGTGCCGGTGAAGGGAGACAAGCTGTCGCTGCTGGAACTCAGCGTGAAGAATGCGAGGGAATACCATTTCAACACCATCCGCCAGCGCGAGCATACAGACCCGGACGAGTTCCGCCGCAGCGTGCTGGAGGAGCTCAGGAACGCCCTCGGGATGAAAGAGCTGCCGGAACATATAGAGTGCTTCGACAACTCCAACATCCAGGGGACCAACCCCGTGGCGAGCTGCGTGGTGTTCCGCGGCGCCCGTCCCAGCAAGAAGGACTACCGCAAATTCAAGATAAAGACCGTCATCGGCGCCAACGACTACGCCTCGATGAAGGAGGTGGTGAACCGGCGCTACTCCCGCCTTCTCGCCGAAGCCCCCGACGACCTGCCGCAGCTGATAGTGATAGACGGCGGAAAGGGCCAGTTGGAGTTCGCCTGGCAGGCTTTGGCGGAACTCGGCCTCACCGACAAACTGACTGTCGTTGGTCTTGCGAAACGCCTCGAGGAGGTGATCCGCGTGGGCGATCCGTATCCCCTTTTCCTCGACCGCAACAGCCAGGCCCTCAGGGTGCTGCAGCAGATACGGGACGAGGCGCACCGCTTCGGCATAACCTTCCACCGCAGTCTCCGCAGCAAGGCGGCTGTGAAATCGGCGCTCAGCGAAATCAAGGGCGTTGGCAAACAGACCGAGCAGCGCCTGCTGATGCATTATGGCTCAGTCGCGCGGATTGCCGCTGCAAATCCGGAAGATTTGGCTAACTTTGTCGGCCCGGCGCTCGCGTCGCGCATTTTGGACTCTTTGAAAAATGAACGAAAAGACATTTGACAAATTCTTCAACGCCTTCATCCTCATAGGAATGACGGTGTGCGTAATAATCTCCTGCATATTCAAGATGCAGGAAGAGGGCGCCAGAACCGCCCTGCTTCTCCTGTCCACCTTCGGAGCCATCATGGGCGTCGTGAGCGTGGTGCTCAGCGCCAACGGCAGCATCTGGACCTTCGTGTTCGGTCTGGTGGACGTTCTCATCTACTCGTACATCCTGTACGACAGCAAGATGCCTTCGCAGCTGCTTCTATACGTGGGATACTTCATCCCGATGGAGTTCATCGGCTTCTGGCAGTGGCATAAGCGCGGCGCCGACGCAAAGAAGAAGGTGAAGGCGCAGAGGATGGACGGCCGCAAATGGCTGATGTTCGCGGGAATCTTCGCCGCGGTGTTCGCCGCGGCCCTGGCCATATCGTGGTTCGCCACCACCCGCGCGGGCGAGGATCTCATCTGGCGCAAGACCGTCTTGGACGCCCTCATCACTACCGCCAACATCACGGCCCTGATCATGATGGCTATGGCATACACCGAGCAGTGGTACATCTGGACGCTGGTGAACCTCACGGCGATAATCCAGTGGGCGGTGGTGCTCGCTACCGCGCCCGACGCCGGCTACGCCATCGTGCCGCTCGTGAAATACTCCTTCTACCTGCTCAACGGCCTCAATGCGATACGCATCTGGATGAGGCTCAGCGGCAGCGGGGAGAATTTGCAGATATAAATAAATTTAGTATATTTGCAACTGCCTTTAGACGAATAGTACTAATAATAAATAACTAAATCATCATTGTTATGGAACACGAAGAAATCGTAAAGAAAGTGAAGGAGATTATCGTCGACAAGCTCGGCTGCGAACCTTCCGAGGTTACTGAATCCGCGAATTTCACCAACGATCTTGGTGCGGACTCCCTCGACACCGTGGAGCTCCTTATGGAGTTCGAGAAAGTGTTCGGAGTAAAGATTCCCGATGAGGAAACCAACACCATCGCAACCGTGAAGGACGCTATCGACAAAGTCGAAGAGAAGCTCGGTTAATCGCTTTCTCACATAATAAAAAGCCGGACGCTTTGGCGCCCGGTTTTTTTATGCCCATTGCCGTCGGCTACTTGTTCGGCACCGAATACGAGAACTTGAACTTCGGCCGGCGCGAGGCGTCGGGATACGAAGGACCGCAGAGCCTGGCGTAGTAGTAGCGGTCGCGGTCGAGCTGCGAGCTCGTGGACACGCTGGTGCTGGAGCTGCTGTAGTACTGCGCCATCATGGCGTAGTTGTAATAGTTGGTGTAGTAGTCGCCGTAACCGTATCCGCCATAACCGCCGTAGCCGCTGTACATGCTGTTCATATAACTCTGGTAGGCCAGATAGTTATAATACTCGCTCATATCCTGGTTGCCGCCGGTGGTGGTCGTGGTGGTCTCGTTGTGCATTATGAGGAGCCAGATGTCGTAGCTGCCGTCGAGCAGGCGCGCGTTGCCGTCCTCCATCTTAAGGAGCTCCTGCACGTGATAGGTGATGTCGGGAGAATAGATCAGGCGCGAACGGTTGATGTTGCCCTGGTCCTCGTACTGGTCGCTCGAATCGGTCAGTCCGAGGAAGGTCACGGTGGTGTCGTTCCTTAGCCGGCAGGTCGGGCTGAGGATGTCCGGCACCTTGTACATCAGTTCGAAATCGGGGTCCGAAGGCTCGAACGGCAGGATCAGGGTGGCCCTGTTGATGATGGCCTTGGACGGGTCGTCTCCGCCGGCAGCGATGATTGCGCGCACGGTGTCGCGAAGGAACTTTCCGGAGATGACGGGCTTAAGTCCGCCGCCGCCCTCAACGTAGATATAGTCTGCCGCATCTCCGGCGCGGGCCACTGAAAGCGCCTGGTCGTGACCGGTCAGGTTGAGGCAGTACTGCGGGAAACTGCCGGTGCCCGAGGCGTTGAGCAGCGAGTCGATGTCGTACCAGCCGCTTGCGGAGTTGGGTTTCCTCGTAGGCGAGAACCAGAAGAAGAACGAGCTGTCCTTGCGCACGCTCACTCCGTTCTCGGTCCAGGTGGAGCGGAACTTGAGTTCGGCGAAGCTTCCGGTGAGGTAGCCGTCGGTATAGCCCGTCTGCAGGCTGAAGATATTGATGCGGCCGCCGTCGCCGACAGGAGCGTCGGTGGTGATGTAGATGCCGGGGTACTTCTCCAGATAGGTGTCGAAGTTTTTGAGGTCGTCGGAGGTGATGCCCATATACTTCGCGGCGAAGGCCGGGGAGAAGTCGAACGCCAGGGAGTCGGTGCCGTTGATCACGGGGATGCCCGCGGTCACGCGCGTGGTTCCGTGAGGGACGTCGTCGGTGCAGGAGAAGCTCTTGTCGGTATTGACGCGCTGGTTCAGTTCATATACCAACACGCTCTGGAGGATGCTGCCCTGCGACTTGTCGGCAACCGAAACGGTGTCGGGCGACGCGGTGAAGTGGAACTGCCTGAGCTCGGGATTGGTTCCCCAGTCCATTTCCCGGTGCATCGGCACGAGGGAGACGCAGCTGCTGCGTGTGGTGAGGCCCAGTTCGCTGTCCTTGCGGACGGCGCCCACGGTGATGCGGGTGGACGAGAATCCCGAAAGGCTGTCGGCGATGAGCATCTTCACGTTCATCGGGAAGGCGTCGGGAGACACCACGCGATAAGTGTGGGAGACGGGAACCATATTGCCGCCTACCGAATCGTCTATCTTGACGCAGGAAATGCAGCCCAGAAGAGCCGCCGCGATGAATGCTGTCTTACTGCAAAGTGTCATAAAACGCGTTGTACTCGTCTATGTAGCTGCCGTCTTCGAGGCTCTTGGCATTGTAGGGCAGAATGGGGAGCTTCTGCTGCTTGCAGAAATCCACGATCTCCTGCGGCACAGCGTCGGAGCCGAGAATAATGCCGTCCGAGTACTTCGCTGCCGATTTAGCAAGATTTATGCCAGTGGCGCCCTCCGAAAGGGGGAGGTCCTCCGGCGCCAGGCCGCCGAAACGGGCCTTCTCCGCGAAGTCGGGGGAGAAGTTGTCCTTCGGGGTGTCGTCGTAGAGCGAAAGGACCACTTTGCTGTTCGCGAAGATGGGGTCGTCCTTGTACGCTTTCTTGAGATATGCGGGCACCAGGTGCGAGAACAGTCCGTGGCAATGGATGATATCGGGGGCCCAGCGGAGTTTCTTGACGGTTTCCATAACGCCGCGCGCGAAGAAGATCACCCTCTCGTCGTTGTCCTCGAAGAAGTTGTCCGCGATGTCGGCGTAAACGGCCTTGCGCTTGAAGTAGTCGTCGTTGTCGATGAAGTACACCTGTATCCTTGCGGACACGATCGAGGCCACGCGGATGACCAGGGGCCTGTCCACGTCGCCGATGATGATGTTCATTCCGGAAAGGCGTATGACTTCGTGCAGTTGGTGCTTACGCTCGTTGATGCAGCCGTAACGCGGCATGAAGGTGCGTATTTCCCTTTTGCGTTCCTGGATACCCTGCGGAAGATATCTCCCGATCTTGGAAATATCCGACTCCGGGAGATAAGGGGTTATCTCGGAGTTGACGAACAATACTCTCTTTAGATTTTCGGCCATTTTAACAAAGATACGGAAAATCTTTTAAAAAGCGGCTAAAAAATATTCAATTATTTATCTATATCTTTGTCAGTTGTTTGGAAAAATGGCGAAGACCGAAAAGAGAATAATGCGGCGCAGAATGGCGGGGGCCTGGCTCTCGTCGGTGCTCAGCATCAGCCTGGTTCTCACCCTGGTGGGAGTGGCGGCGCTGCTGGTGGTGAATGCCCGCAAGGTGGGCGACTACTTCAAGGAAAGCATGCAGATATCCGTGATCCTCCGTCCCGAGGTGAGCAATGCCAAGGCGGAGGCCTACAAGGCGGGCGTCGACACGCTTTACTTCGTAAAGAGCGCCACCCTCATCACTCGCGAGCAGGGAACCGAGGAGCTCCACGACATGCTGGGCGACGATTTCCTCAGCGTCTTCGAGTCCACGCCCGTTCCCATCTCCATAGATGTCAACCTGAAGGCGGAATATGTAGTGGCCGACAGCCTCGAAAAGGTTGCCGCGGTTCTCGGCGATTCCCGTCTGGTGGACGAGGTGCAGTGCCGCCAGTCGCTGGTGGACGCCCTCAACGCCAACATCTCCCGCATCTCGATTGCGCTTGCCGCGCTCATCGCGGTGATGCTCTTCCTTTCCTTCGTGCTCATCGGCAATACGGTGCGCCTCGGCATCTATGCAAGGCGTTTCACGATCCACACGATGCGGCTGGTGGGCGCCACAAAAGGGTTCATCGTCCGGCCGTTCGCCGGCAGGGCGGTGCTGCAGGGCCTCGTGTCCTCGCTGCTAGCCATCGGAGTGCTGGGCGGAGGCCTCTGGCTTCTGTACCGTTCGTTCCCCCAGCTGTTCGTGCTCTTCGTGCGCACGGACCTTCTGGTCCTGGTGGCGGGCGCGATAGTGCTGTGCGGCGTGCTCATCTGCCTGGTAAGCAGCTGGACGGTGGTCGGCAGAATCCTGAAAACCAGCAAGGACGATTTATACTATTGATATGGCAAACAAGGAAAAACCCCGTTTTGCAATAGGTCCCAGGGGGCTCAAGCTGATGCTCGCAGGGCTGGTCGTGATGGCCGCCGGTTTCATCCTGCTGATGGGCGGAGGCGTGAAGGACCCCAATGTGTTCAACTATGATATGTTCGACTTCCGCCGTCTGGTGGCGGCTCCGCTCGTGATAATCGCGGGTGTCATAGTCGAGGTCGTCGCCATAATGAGGCGCGATAAGGAGAAAGAGTAGGAATGGACTGGCTCGAAGCGCTCATACTCGGCCTGGTGCAGGGTCTCACGGAATTCCTTCCGGTGAGCAGCAGCGGGCATCTTGCCATCGGACGCGAGATTCTCGGCATAGAGGCTTCCGGCGACCTGGTTTTCGAGGTCGCTGTCCACGCGGCAACCGTATGCGCCACGATAGTGGTATTCTGGAAAGAAATCTGGAAGTTGCTTTGCGGCCTGTTCAAGTTCAAATACAACGAAGAGACCGACTACATCGCCAAGCTCGTCGTTTCGATGATTCCCGTGCTGATAGTCGGCGTGTTCTTCAAGGATTATGTCGAGGCGCTTTTCGCTTCGATGACGGTAGTGGGTATCGCCCTGCTCGTCACCGCGCTGCTGCTGTTCTTCTCGGACTTCGCCGGACGAAACAACCGGCGCACGGCGCCGGCGGGGTACATTAGGGGCGGGGCCCCTAATAATGCGACCGAAGGGTCGCCGACCAACGAAATT
>JAGABD010000047.1 GCA_017614795.1 Bacteroidales bacterium | reverse complement strand
CATTGCAATGAGTTTAAAAAGTGGTAGTGGGTAGGAGAATCGAACTCCTATTGCGAGATTGAGAATCTCGAGTACTAACCGTTATACGAACCCACCGTCGGTTTTGGGACTGCAAAGATAGAGAAAAAATCGTCACTACCAAACATTTTTGCGCATATTTAGTATATTTGTAACGATATGGCACTGATTAAATCCATTTCCGGCATCCGCGGCACTATAGGCGGACCGGCAGGCGAGGGCCTGACTCCCATCGACATAGTAAAATTCACTTACGCATACTGCGCGAAACTCCGCGAACGCAAGGCTCCTTTCGGGCCACGGTACAAGGTCGTGGTGGGCCGCGACGCCCGCCTCAGCGGCGAGATGGTCGAGCAGCTCGTATGCGGCACCATAGTGTCCTGCGGCATCGACGTGGTGAAGTGCGGATTCGCCTCCACCCCGACCACCGAACTGGCGGTCAAATTCGCAGGGGCCGACGGCGGAATAATCCTCACCGCTTCGCACAACCCCCGCCAGTGGAACGCCCTCAAACTCCTTAACGAGCACGGCGAGTTCCTCACCGCTGAGCAGGGCCAGGCCATCCTGGACTGCGCCGACAGCGGCGATTTCGACTTCGCTCCCGTGGACGAACTCGGCCATATTACCGAGCACGACTTCACCGACGAGCATCTCGACTCCGTCCTCGCCCTCGAGGCGGTGGACGCAGATGCCGTGCGAAAGGCACACTTCAAGGTGGTCGTGGACGCTGTCAACTCGGTCGGCGGCATCATAATGCCCCGCCTTCTGGAGCGTCTCGGCGTGGAATGCGTCAAGCTCAACTGCGAGCCCACCGGCGACTTCGCGCATAATCCCGAGCCCCTTCCCGCGAACCTCAAGGACCTCTGCGAGGCCGTGGTAAAGCATAAGGCCGACCTCGGCGTGAGCGTGGATCCCGACGTGGACCGCCTCGCCCTCATCTGCGAGAACGGAGAACCCTTCGTGGAAGAATATACCCTCGTGAGCGTGGCGGACTATCTGCTCGAAGATGCGGTGAAGCGCGGCATCAAGCCCCTAGCAACAGTCTCCAACCTTTCGTCCAGCAGGGCGCTGCGCGACGTGACCGAGGCCCACGGAGGCACCTACTACGCTTCCGCGGTGGGAGAAGTGAACGTAACCACCAAGATGCACGCCGTGAACGCGCTCATCGGAGGCGAAGGCAACGGGGGAGTCATCTACCCTGCAAGCCATTGCGGCCGCGATGCGATGGTGGGCGTCGCGCTGTTCCTGAGCCATCTCGCCCACAAGAAGATGAAGGTGAGCGAATACAAGAAGACGCTGCCTCAGTACTTCATTGCGAAGAACCGCATAGACCTCAGCGACAAAGCGCTGATAGACAAGATATTGGACCAGATGAAGGAAACCTTCAAGGACGAAAAGGTGAACACCATCGACGGCGTGAAGGTGGACTTCGAGGCGAAGCGCGAGTGGGTGCATCTGCGCCGCTCCAACACCGAGCCGATCATCCGCGTCTATGCAGAAGCTCCCACCGAGGAGCGAGCAGTCGCCCTCGGCGAAGAAGTGGTGGCCCTCGCAAAGAAGATTATAGGCTGATGTTCTCGTTCCGCACAACTCCCATAGCCGACCAGCTCGACCGCGGCCTCACCGACGGCCGCGTGGGCGTTTTCTGCAGCGCTGGCAGCTGGGACGCCTTCGCGGGTTGCTATCTGCACGAGATTTTCGCAAAGCGCGGGAACCTCGCCAAGGTGTTCCTGCCCGAAGCGGGGGAGAGCGTGCCCGGAAGCGCGCATATCGCCTTCGACATCGACGACCTCGCAGGACTCGACGCGGTGGTGGTGGAAATCCAGGACGTTGGCTCGCGTTACTTCCCGTTCACAGTGGACGTGCTGCGCCTGATGAACGCCCTCAATACCCTTGAGAACGCCCCCTCGCTGTACATCGTGGACCATCCCAACCCGGCGGGACGATTCGTCGAGGGCTCGATGCCTTCCGGCGAGACCGACCAGTGGACCCCCGCGGTGGCGCACCGTCACGGCCTCACTCTCGGGGAGCTCTGCCATCTTTATTCAGACGAAATCGGTGCAAAGTTCGCCCTTCATATAATCTCCGCCGAAGCGGCCAGGACGGCCCAGAGCCTTATGCCCTGGACCATACCCCCGGCGAGCGACTTCCCGGGAGTGTTCACGCCCTATTTCTATTCCGGCGGCAGCCTCTGGACAGATACCAACATCACTCCGGGCATAGGCACTGCAAGGCCCTACGAGTTCATCGGGGCGCCCTTCCTCAAGCCCGCGCCCATACCCCTGCCGCAAGGCCTTCTGGCTCGTCCCTGCAGTTTCGTGCCTTTCGCCGGCCTCTACGCGGGTGAAATCTGCTACGGCTTCCAGCTCATCCTGCAGCCCGGCGCCGCGTACAATTCGCTGCTGCACACCGTGCGCCTGATGCGCCACTTCGCCGAGCACTATTCCGAGTTCCATATCTCCGACAGCATCTACGGCCGCATAGGCGACGCCGTGATAAGCGAATACCTGCGCGGAGGCATCACTTTCGACATAGTCGAGGAGCATATAAAAGGGGAGGAGCAGAAATGGATTCGCAAGGCCAAGCGCTACCTTCTTTACGACGAGGCCCCGATCCGCATCAAATAGGATCGACGTCGATTATCGCACGACCTTTGCCGCCTGTGAGCTGATTCACGGCGGCATTTATTTTTTCCCTGCGCTCTTTCAGGCCGAGGCCCCGTTCCAGCGTGAGGGTGCTTGTGCCTGCGGGCGTAGAAATGGCCACCAGGCGGGTATATGGCGGGAGATTGAAACGCTTGCGCTCGTCCAGCAGAGCCTTGCAGTCCTGCATCGAGAATACCCTGTGGGCAGCATTCCGGGTCTGGATTACCACATCGGTGCATTCGCAGCGGAGGGCGTCCAGGAACTGGAAAGCGTGCTCGTCCGCCCGGAAATCCTCGCCACCGAAAAGGGCGTCGGCGCTGAGCATAGCCACCAGGTCGTAGCCCCCGAGCCAGGTCTTCTGCGCCTTGGGTATGGTTAGCACATCGGTATCCTCGGGGAAGAGTCCCTTCATCTGCTCCGCAAGCTCGTCGGCCTTCTCGTAGCCACGTATGAGGGCGATATGCTTCTTGTCGCGAGCCTCCTCGAGGAGTTTTATGGAGAAGGGCCCGCGCACGCCGTTCTTGCGTCTTTCCGCCGCCATATCGATGAGCTCGTAGCGGCCCTTGGCGACCGATGCGCCTTCCACCAGCGCGAACTTGCCGCCGAGGCAGTTGTACAGCACCTCCAGCGAAGGGGAAGATGCCCCCAGAAGCACCGGACAGCCGTGAATGGAAGCGAGCTTGGTGGCGCAATCGCGGCCGTTGTATCGGGGCGCCGTGTCGCTCTGCTTGTAGAAGGGGGACTGCTCGCTGTCCACTATCACCAGCCCCAGGTCCTTGAAAGGAAGGAAGATGCTGGACCTCGTGCCCAGAACCAGGCGGGGACGGCCTTCGCGCAGCGCGTCCGCAATCTTGCGCCTCTGGGCGGCCGTGCACTGCGAATGATGTACGGCGAGAAGATGCCCGAAGCGCTTTTCCAGTTCTTCCTTGAGCGACGTAGCCAGCGCCACCTCGGGAACCAGAAGCAGCACGCTGTGGCCGCGTCCGAGGCAGTCGGAGATGGCGTCGCAATATGCGTCTATGCGCGAGGAAGCCTTGTACAGGACGGTCCTGCCGGCCCTGAGGAGGGCGAGAAGGGGAGTCTCGGCGGGAATCTGCGGCAAGCCGGCGCCGAACTCTTCGCCGGCCCCGAACAGGCCTTCGCTGAACTTTTCCAGTTGGTCCTGCACCGCCTGAAGTTCCGCAGCAATCTTGTCCCTCTGCTCGCGGAGCCTCTGCGCCACGCTCTCCTTTCGGGAACGATTGAGCGCTTCTTCCTTGGCTTCCAGACGGGCCTGCAGCCTTGCCTCGCGGGTTTTCCAAATCTCTATGCTGCGCTCGCGAAGAGCTTCCGCCTTCTTCTCCGAGCGCTCGTGAATCTTTTCCGATTCGAGTTTCTGCGACGGGTAGGCGGCCTTGTAGACCTCGCCAACCGTGCAGCAGTAGTAACTTGCTATGAAGCGCCACAGCTTGACCTCTTCCGCGCTCACGGGCTTCAGCACCGGACGGTACTCCGGAAGCTCCTTGATGCGGCTGCCGTCTATGTCCGGAGTGGCCTCCGGCTCGGAAACCACCGCAACCACGTTCTTGCCGTTGAACGGCACCAGGATGCGGTCTCCGGCCTGCGGAAGCGCCTGCTCGCCATACAGCGAGGGATCCGGCAGACAATAACAAGGCTCCCACTCCAAGCGGAGTGGGAGTATTGTCCTTATGTAGCGCTTTTGCGTCACGATTACTTGAGGGTGCCTGCTTCGGCGGCCTTGATCATAGCCTCGTTGGCGGTCACGAACACCTCGACGCGGCGGTTCTGCTTGCGTCCTTCCGCGGTGTCGTTGGAAGCGATGGGAAGATCGAAACTCTTGCCTTCAGCCACGATGCGGGCCTTGGCGATGCCTTCGCCCTGAAGGAACTTGTCGACTGCGCCGGCCCTCTGCTTGGAGAGCTTTTCGTTGACAGATGCGCTGCCGGTGTTGTCGGTGTGGCCCCAGACGGTGATGTCGGTGTCTTCCATATCCTTCATCGTTTCTGCGAAGTGATGCAGGTAGGTCTTGGCCTGGTCGCTGAGGTCGGCCTTACCGGTGGCGAACTGCATGGCGTCCTCGCCGAAGGTCACGCGGATAGCCTTGATGCCGTTGATTTCGACGGTCTCGACCTTGCCTTCGTTGAGCTTGGCAAGTTCTGCGGCCTTCTTGTCCATCTTGTTGCCGATGACTGCGCCGGTGGT
>JAGABD010000003.1 GCA_017614795.1 Bacteroidales bacterium | reverse complement strand
TCATCGCCCTCCTCCGCTGCAAGCCTCCGCCCACTCGAATTTGCAATTGCAGAAATCAATCGCTAACTTTCGCAAAATTGGACAGTTATGAAAAAGATATTCTTCGCTCTGGCACTGGCGGCGCTCCTGTTTTCGGGTTGCCATAAAGAGAAAAAGCATAAAGGCAACGGCGGAGGTGGCGGCGATGAGCCCGGAGGCGGCGGGGGAGACGAGCCCACGCTGGTGGTGAGATGCGTCACAGGGGATGCAAACGGCATCAGCTGGAAGGCCGCGGTACTGAACGGGCAGCTGGTGAGCGAGGATGAAAGCATCCGCCTGGAAGAGGACCTCGAGCCTGCATTCATCCTGTCCACCAGACCTGAGATAGATATCAACATAGAACAATTCAATCCCAAGGACATAGTTCCTGCGGATAACATAGAGACCGACGGCAGTTTCTCCACGGAGCTGACGGGACTCACTGAATCCACTACCTACTATTTCCGTGCAATCCTCATGGGATGGGACGCGAAAACAGAGAAGGAATACATTCTGAAAGGCGATGTGAAATCCTTCACCACAGCTGCCAAGCCAAGGGATCCATCGGTTACGGGCGCAGTGCTGGACACCACCGAGATTTCGGCCGTACTCGAGGCCTGGGCCACTCCACAGCCGGAGATGGGCGCCGTTCTGGGATTCGGCTTTTTCTATTCCGATTACAGCATCAACAACCTCTTCCCCGGCTACAGCGGAACTCTCACAGCCACCGAAAAAGATGCGGATGGGCGCTATACGGTCACGATTAACGACCTGAACCCGAACACCACCTATTATTACAAGGCCTGGATGCGCACCGAGAACAACGGCTATTTATATGGTGAACCCAGCAGTTTCAAGACTCCGGATGTTCGCGCGGAAGTGCTTCTGACCGGCCTGAGCGATGTCTCCGAATATCAGTTCACGCTGAACGGAAAACTCAAGACCTACACAAAGGCAAGATTTGATCCAGATGTGCAATTCCACGTGCGCGGTTCAGGGCAGCAATACTACTCGGCCCAACTGGCGGCGGACAGCACCTTCTCGGCAGTGATAGGCAACCTGACCAGCGGAGCGAGCTACTATTGCAGCGCGGAAGCAATCGTTGGCGGCAAGATATTCAAGAGTCAGGAGATAGAATGTGTTACGAGGGGCATTACCGGCACGGTGGAGCTGCTGCCGATATCCAATCTCACGGAATTCAGCGCTACCCTTGGGGCAAAACTCAGCACGGATATATCACCCACCATTACCAGGGAAGCGAAAATCTACTGGTACGGCGGCGAATGGAATCAGCAGGGAGATATGGTAGTGGACGGCAACGGCGATCAATGGTATCCGCAATCCTTGATCAGGTCAAAGGGCACGGAGATGCCCGCCACCATTGGCACAGATGGCAGTTTCAGTATCAACCTTTCCGGGCTTGCCTATAATCACGACTATCATTATGTAGCCGTTGCCACTCTGGCCGGATATTATGAATGTGTCAGCGAAGTAGGCCTTCTGCATACTCCGGACATAGTTGTCAATCTGACCACCCTGCCTGCCACCGAGATGAGTGTCTGGGGAGCGCGTATGAATGGAAAGATAACGGTTCAGAGCGTAAGCGAATTCTCGAAAACCGTCTGGTTTAAATATGCGAAAGGAAATAACCTGAGCAAGGAAACCCTTATCAACACTCCCGGTGGCATTAGCGTGAGTGAGATCGCGGCAGATGGAACTTTCGGTTATTTCTGGAATCTCGATACGGGAACATACTACACTTATATTGCCTGCGCAAGGGTACACGACAAGGAAGTTTACGGCGAGCCGGTAACTTTCACGACCCTGGATATTACAGGTTCAATTTCCGTTCTAACTCCGGATCCCCTTTACGAAACCTCGGCCACTCTTCGCGGACAGCTTAATCTGCAGGGCGGTTCTCCCTCTTCCGTACAATTCAAATACAGCTCCCGGTATTCCACTGCGGCAGACCTGAAGAGCGGGGGCTCATCTTGCACGGCCACTGTTGCGGAGGACGGTTCCTTCTCTGGAGGCATAGAAAATCTCACCCCCGGAACCACCTATTATTGCATGGCCCGTGCGATTGCAGGAAGCAAAACCTTCGAAAGCGAAGTTGCCAGTTTCAATGCCGCAACCGTCAGCGTGGAAGCTTATGCACCTACCAACATTAAGGAAAAATCGGCCACTTTCAACGGGCACGTTACCCTTAGCGGTCCGGACGATCCCGGCAAGTATGCCCGCATCTATATCGTGGCGGCAGACCAGACTTTCTCGCATGATTTCGATGTTGCCATAGCTGCAGACGGTTCTGTCACCGGAAGTTATAACTCCTTGAAACCTGCAAAGGATTATTATTATCAGATTACCGCCATAGTAAGGGATAAAGTGTACAATTCGTCACGCATAGCCTTTACTACCAGCGATATCCTTGTCACTCCCGAAACGCTTAACGCCACGGATATTTGGTACACATACGCAATCCTTCACGGCAGACTCACTGTCGGGGATACCGATGCCACCGAACTTAATCCCCATTTCATCTATGGTCATGTAGGCGATGCAGAAAGCGATTGGGAGAGCGTGGATGCCGAACTCCAGTCCGATGGTACATACGCCGCAAGGACCCCTTATCTGGAGCCAGGAACCGGGTATGGTTTCAAATTCGCAGTCACCGCTCTCAAACGCACCGTAACCGGCGAACAAAAGAACCTCACCACCCAGTCGCCCGTAAAGCAGGCCCCGAGCGGAGCTTTGAGTCTTTGGACCTTCGCAACCCGTGATGACGGCAGCCAGTACGAGATTTTCTGGGCGGACCGCAATATCGATGCCGATTCCCCGCAGGCGTCCGGCGGCTTCTTCTCCTGGGGTATGCTGCAGGAGCAGAGCCAGTACTACCTTGGCGACAACCCTTACCTTTATCTCAACTGGCAGGTCACGAAGTACTGTTCAAGTTCCACTCCAAACGACTGGTACAGCGAAGCCGGAGACCCTCCGGACAATAAGGTTGAACTGGATCCCGAAGACGATGTCGCCCATGCCCGGCTCGGCGGAGACTGGCGTATGCCTTACAGAAGGGAATTCATTGCACTGCGCGAATGCTGCAATATGACCTGGATCGACACCGAAGAATTTAAGGGGGTCGAAGTCCGCAGCAAATCGAGTTCAAAGACTGCGGTTCTGTATTTATGCGCCGCCGGAGACCGGACTCAATCCCAGAATTTCTGGGGACAGGGCACGGCCGGTGTTTCCTGCCACTTCTGGACTCGTGAACTGAACACAGGCGAGGCGAGCAAAGCCATTTGTGCCAGATTCTATTTCGACCATTTTGTCAACGGGCCGGTAATGGAGGATGCCTACACTCACGCCTACCGTTATCAGGGCCGAAATGTCCGTGCAGTTATAGAATAATAGTCTCTTATCTCTGTTGGTAGAGCGTCTGATTTGCATTCAGAAGGTCAGGAGTTCGAATCTCCCTTTAACTGCATCCCAGATTATACAAACTGAACTTTACTCAGTTGTTCACTGAAGGAATGGATACCAGACTCGATTCTTAGCGCAGTCCGCTTTGAAGGGCGCCTGTAGCCGCTGATGTAGTGGCCAAGCTGCTTTTGGTTGATGCCGGTAATACGTTCCAGGCCCGCCAGCGAAAAAGCGAAAGCGAACTCCTGGAGAAAAGACGGCACGTCGTACTTGAAAACAAACTCCGCTTCAACGAAAGCCTCTCCGGTACTTTCGACATAATCCTTCATCTCGCGGTAACCCTCAAAGAAATCGTCAAGAGCCTCCTTTGCAGAATCACCAGTCCCTATAATACCGTAGGGATAACTCTTGCTTTGGATGTAAACGGAATACTTTCCATCCAGCCCTCGCTCAATAATCGCAGTAACTCGTTTGTTTGCTTTCATAACTTCACTCCGGAATTGATTTCAATGTTCTTCTTCGTTCCAGGCTTTGCCTCTTCCGATTCGTGGTAGCTAGTCTCAAAGAGCCTGTTTGTTAGAGGACTTTTCCAAATAGGATGCCTCTTACCATATCTTACGATGAAACAGCCTGCCGCCTTTAGTTTGCGATGAATCTCCGAATACTTCATATCTTTACTCGATTCATCGTGTTGCAAAGATAGTAAAATTTCTAACATTATGTCATATTGCAACACGAAATGACAACTATTATCCAGCCGAATCAAATCGGCTCCAGAGTAAAATTACAACACCTTGTATCGCAAGTCAAGGGGTGTGATGCAAGTTTTTCTGTTTCTTTAATAAGATTTTTCTGTTTTTTAACTTTTAAACTTTTCTTTATTGTTTTTGGCAGCAAATAATAAACGCCAAGCCCCATTCGGTCTGGCGCCCAATTGCCTATAAATCAACAAAATAAACAATTCCTTCTACCCCGAAAACCCAGTAGAAGGAATCATTCAATCTTCTATGTATCAGGCAATTAGCCGCCAGCCTTTTAGCAATTTAATAGAGTGTGTATACTACTTTTTGGGCGAGGTCTGTTGTTTTGATTGAGACCTCGCCCACTCAATATGCCCCATAGATATCTTAAAAGCCATTACCATGGGCGAGGTACAAGGCGTTTCAGCAGACCTCGCCCAAAAAGCAGCCAGATGGAAGGAGAAAAGGCCCGCCGCTAATCATTCAGCGTCACAGTCCTATAGCAGAGCTTGCGGGAGCCGGAGGAGGACATGTCGGCGGCGTAGTAGATGCGGAAGGTGTTGCCGCCGGAGAGGTCGCCCTCGGAGGAGATGAAGTTGGGGTACATGGCGCCGCCGGGTTCCATCTTCTGGTCGAAGATTGCAGAGGGCCCGCCCCAGGTGATACCGTCGATACTCGTTGCAAAGATTATCACGTGCGGGTCCCAGCGGTGATATACCATCATCCATTGGCTACGCTCCGCATTGTACATAACCGAAGGATTGCCGCCGTGAAAATGGCGCAGCGAACGGATGGCTGTGTTTACGCCACCCAGCCCGGTAGTGGTGTTGCAGCCCTCGACGGTGAAGCCGGAGCCGTCCCACTTCTTCCAGGTGCCCGCAGCCCCCAGGGGATCCTCGGACTCTGCCATGCATATGCAGAAATCGTTTTGGGCGGGGCAGAAGCCGGAATAGTAGCAAATCCAGCTCTCTCGTTCCTTGTTCCACACAACGCAGCCGTCGCCGAGGCCGTAGCTGCGGCCGTCGTTGTCGCTGGTGGTGGGTTTGGGTTCATCTCCCGAAAGAATCTTGTCGCCTGGCGTCCAGGTTCTGCCCTGGTCGGTAGAATAGGCGACGCCGATGGACTTGTATACGCCCGACTGGTTCTTCCAATGGCTTTCGGCGTGGAAGAATCCCACGAGCTTTCCTCCGGACACTTCGTGCACACCTATGAACCACTGGCCGCCGTCGGTGAATCCGGGCTGCGGGTTGAAGTTCTTGCCGATCACCGTCATCGTGCTCCTGAGCCTGCCGATATTGTCTTCCAGCCAGGGTGTCGCGCAGTCGATCTGCATATAGGAATCGAACGACGACCAGAAAGTAATGAAAGTCGTCGGCTTCCACGACGGGCGCAGGACGCTTATCTTGCCGTCGAGCCACACTCCGCGTTCCGGCACGGTGGAAACCTGGTTCACGACCGTGCGGTCGGATATCTCGATTTGATTCTTGGGAATGCCCGGCAGTTCCTCGTCCCCGGATTCCTTGCCGCAGGCGACGAGAGCCAGCAGGCAGAGCGCCAGCCACCCGTCTCTACTCATAATAATCTTTTGTCTTGACGGCACGTATGAAATACTTGGCGTAGCGAACTGCCGTCATAGGAGAGTGAATGTCGCCGTTGGCACTGCCGCTCACGTGCTGGATTTCGTAATAATACGCACCTAAAGGATGACCGGTTTCGAGATCCGAAGTCCAGTAATATCCCTTCTCCTGGGAAAACGACGGATCAGTATGGCCTGTTATGGGAAGGTAGATGTATTTGCCCGAGTCTTTCTTGTTCGAAATCTTGAAGCAGTTCTTGGAAGACACCCAAGTCCAGGTGCAATTGTCCAGGAGCTGATTGAAATCGTTCTTCGCAGGCATCCTCCAGCCCACGCCGAAAATCTGCGTAGCGGCATCGTCTTCCGCCTCGAGACTGGTTCTCTGATCGACATAGCCCTCATAACCATAGTCCGCGTTCGGGCAGTACTTCGTCAGCCGCTGGTAGGGATGGTCCATTTCGTCGCGAAGATAAACCAGGTAAGGGGTCTTCTTGTCGAGTTCGTTGGGAAGGGTAGAGCCCCAAGTGAAGGGCGATCCTACGCCCTCGCCGGAGTCTGCTCCGATATTGAAGGAGGCCCATTTGACTCCCGCTATGCCAAGGTCCACCGCCTCGGGAAGGGCGCATACCACCAGCCTGCAGGTATCTTCCTTGGCTTCGAGCCGTGCGCGGATGACCGTCTCCCCGGCCTTTTTCGAAGTCACAAGACCCGTTTCGCTCACGGTTGCCACGGCCGGGTTGTCGGAAATCCATTCCCATTCCGCATTGTCTCTCGCAGGTTCGCAGGCCGCGGCCAATCTGTATTCCACGCCCGCACCGATCATCATAAGGTTCTTGCTCAGCACAACCGACTTTATGGAGTTGTCCTTGCCGCCCTTTTTATCGGTCTTCTCCTTCCCGCAGGAAGCCACGACCGCAAGAAATGCCAGAATAAACAATATCTTTTTCATACTCTACTTTCTATCTTTCTCGACGAGAAGTCCCTGGAATCCGCAGGGAACTATGGTCTTGCCTTTCCAGAAGATTGCCGGCTCGGGATAACCCATGGTCCTTTCCTGGAACTCGAGCTTGCAGTTGTAGAAAGTGGAAGCGTTCACCTTGGAGATGTACATGCTCACAAAGTTGCAGACCGCTATGGTGTTTTCGCCGTCCCAGCGGGGGATGCCATCGAAGGCGCGGTTGGAATTGCTCATATCGAGGAATTCCTCCTCGCCGGGGTTCACAATCGCGAAGAACTGGTCGCGGTCCTGTCCGAATCCGTCGTGCCTGGCGAGCAGCAGCTTGCCGTCCTTGTAGAGGGTGCAACCCTCGGTGAGGCCGTTCTTCACACTGCCGTACACCTTCGGCTTATCAACCTTATTGGGATTGCTCAAGTCTATCCACACAAGGCCGCTGCGGGTAGAATATCCCAGAAGGTCGCCGGGGCAGACCTGTTCCGCGATGTAACGGTTGTAGTTGAGGTTGAGGCTGTACTGCCTGCGATAGGTGAAGGTCGGCTTCTCGGGAGTTCCGCCAATGGCGAGGAACTGGTAACCGCCCGTACGGCAGGCGTTCACCACGTATTTGTCGTTGGGAATTGTCACCCAATAGCTGAACTGCTTGGACGGGTCTCCAGGGTTCAGGCCTTCCTTTATCATCTGCACGAGGGTGAGTTCGAGGTTTTTGCCGATGCGATAGACGCCGAGTCCCATCTCGCCCTGACCCACGAAGAGGAGGTCGTCCTTCACTGCAACGCCGCAGGCGAAGGGAATGTCGAGAGTGCCGAAGGTATAGGGCCTGCCCTTCTTGTCGAGTTTGACGGTATAGAGTCCCGCATCGCCGCAACCCACGAAGAGAGCGTCCTGGTAAGGAACGGCGGACTTGACCGAGCCCCTTCTGACCTCGGGAACCCAGGCGTTGAACCTGCTGGACTTGTCCGTAGGATACTGGTAGCGGGCGTCAAGTCCCTTGGGAAGCACGCCGCGGTCGCGGGGACAGGCTTTGGCGCGCGGGCTCTCCATCACATAGAGGCCTTCTCCGGCCACCGAAACGTAGGCCACGCCGTCGGCCAGCGCCATCGAAGTCACCGCGTGGTTGTTTTCCGGAATCCAGCGATAAAGGATCTCGGGCTTGCCTTCGTTCTGGATGTCAAGCACATACAAGCCGTTGTACACATCGCCGCAGAAGAGCGTCTTGCCGTCGCCCGAAGGCCTCGGGAGCCAGTAGTCGATGCCCATCTTGTAGAAGATGTCGAACTCGGTACGCGAAATGAACTGAGGGTCCTCGGGATTGCTGACGTCCCAAATCTCCACTCCGTGGCCATCGCCGTCCTGCGTCTTCTTGGCGTGGTTGCGGTGATGGTGGCCGGTGGAGGCATAGAGGCGGTTGCCCTTCACCCAGATTCCATCGCCCATGCCCTGAAGCTTGATCACTTTTACCTTCCTGATATTGCCGAGGTCCCTCGCATCGAAGATGGTCACCTCACCGGCAGCCCATTCTCCGGAATAGAGATAGCCGTCGCTGTAGAATACCGTCTGCGACTCGGGAGTCTTGATGATGCGGATATGCTGCGCCTTCTGCGGATTGCGACCGTCGACGAACTCCACGCCCGTCATACGTTCGCCCACGAAGATGGCGTCGCCCGCGGCGTCTATGCCCGTCGAAAGCTCGACGCCGTCGTAGCGGCTGATAAGCGAAATCTTCGCCGGATCGGAAATGTCGAAAATCCAGACGCCCGTTTCACGCGAGGATACGAAAAGTTTGCCGTTGTAGGGAACCATCTGGCGCACCTGTCCGGCGAACTTCACGCCGCCGATCTCCACCGGCGACTTGGGATTGGTAATGTCGAATACGTTGATGATGCCTTGGAACTGCCCCGAATACATATAGTTCCCGTCGACGCATACTGCCGTCGAACTGGGCAGGATCTTGGTGATGTTGGTAATCACGGGTTCCCCGGACTGGGGTTCCGCAAGGACCGTCAGCGGTGCGAACAAAGACACCAGAAAAAGGAGAATTGCTTTCATTATGCGATTATGATTTGATTTCTTTCCAAACGAGATATCCGTATGTGCAAAGAAGCACTGCATTGCAGGCAAGGAGGCAAATACTGGACCACGCGAAGAGCGGAGTCGAAGGAGTAACGCCCAGAAGCTGCTCCAGCCAGGTCGAAACGCCGTAGAGCAGGATGCCTATCACAAGGAAATGCAGCATTCCGCGGAGGTCGTAGGGGATGGGATGGCGCTTCTGCCCGATGAACCAGCTCATAAGCATCGCGACTCCGTATCCGGCGAATCCTCCCCACGCACAAGCCATATAGCCGATGCGGGGCACTCCCACCACGTTCACCGCTATCATCACGAGGGCTCCCGTAGCGCTCATCACGGCGCCCCACCAGGTCTGGTCGCTGAGCTTGTACCAGAAGCTGAGGTTGAAATATACGCCCATAAAGAGTTCCGCCGCCATCACTACGGGAATTACGCCGAGGCCCTCCCAATAGCCGCTGCCCACGAAGAACTTGAGCACGGGCATGAAGAACATCACCGCGAGGAACGCGAGGATGCCGAACACCACGAAATACTTCATTCCGTCCGAAAGCGTTTCGGGGCTGTCCTTGCTGCGGCTGCCGTTGAACACGATGGGTTCGTAGGCATATCTGAAGGCCTGCGTAAGCAGGGCCATTATCATCGCTATCTTGACGCAGGCGCCGTAGATGCCGAGCTGCACCATTCCCTCTTCGCCGGGCATCAGGAAGGGGAAGAGAATCTTGTCCGCCACCTGGTTGAGGATGCCCACGAGGCCGAGCAGAAGCAGGGGCCAGGTATAAGCGAGCATCCGCTTCGCGAGCTTGCCGTCGAAACCGTGGAAGATGCCCTTGAGCTCGGGCAGGAAGAGGAAGGTCACCAGCCCCGTGCAAAGCAGGTTCAGGAAGAAGATGAGCCCCACGCCGTAATCGAAGCGCACCCACAGGGCCTCGAGCCCGGGATGTCCCGCGAAGAAGCGGGGAAGAACCAGAAAGATGACGAGGTTGAGCAGAACGCTGGGGATGATATAGGCGAACTTGAGCGCCATGAAGCGCACGGGCCTTCCCTGCTGGCGAAGACGGCTGAACATTATCGCCTGGAAGGCGTCCAGCGCCACTATTATCGCCATACAGCCGACGTATTCGGGATGCGCGGCATAGCCAAGGGCTTCGGAGATGGGGCCGAGAAGGCAGAAGACCAGCGCCAGGAAGACAAGCCCTACGCCGCCGACCAGGCGAAGCGCCGTGCTGTAGACCATCTTGCCGTCCTCGCCATCCTTGTTGCAGAAGCGGAAGAGGGTGGTCTCCATGCCGAAGGTGAGCACTGCCAGAAGCAGGGCCGTGTAGGCGTAGAGATTTGTGACTATTCCGTAGCCTCCGCTTTCAGCGGCGATCTTCGTCGTATAGAGAGGGACGAGCAGATAGTTCAGGAACCTTCCGACTATGCTGCTGAGCCCGTAAATGGCGGTATCTTTGGCAAGACTTTTAAGATTCATATCGTACAAATTTACTAAATTTGCCCAACAGACGGAATTAACATCAAAAAATTTATAAAATGAAAAGGTTTTTGTTAATCACAGCCTGCCTCGCGGCGGCCGCGGCGATTACCGCCGGATGCGGAAACAAGGCGAAGAAGGCGGCGGCAGAAGCCGCTGAAAAAGCGGCGATAGAGCAGGCCAGGGCCGACTCCATCAAAGCGGAACAGGCAAAACAGGATTCAATCGTAATGGTAAAGAAAATCTCCGAACTCTCCGCCGAACCGGTGTTCGACATCGTCACCAATCTCGGCACCATCAAGGTCAAACTCTACAAGAAGACCCCCAAGCACCGCGACAACTTCGCGAAGCTGGCTCTCGCGGGCTTCTACGACGGCATTCTCTTCCACCGCGTAATCGACGGGTTTATGATCCAGGCCGGCGACCCTCTCACCAAGGACCTCGCCAACAAGGCCCGCTTCGGCACCGGCGGTCCGGGCTACACCGTTCCCGCGGAATTCGTGAAGGAATACAAGCACAAGAAGGGCGCCCTTGCGGCCGCCCGCCGCGGCGACGCCGCCAACCCGATGAAGGAATCTTCCGGTTCGCAGTTCTACATCGTCCAGGATGCCCGCGCCTGCGCCCAGCTTGACGGAGAGTACACCGTTTTCGGCGAGACCATTTCCGGATTCGAAGTCATCGACAAGATCGCAAAGGTGCAGCGCGACGCCCGCGACTGTCCCGTCTCGGATGTCAAAATTCTGAAAATCACCGCCGAATAAGAATAAATTCTTATATTTGTGAGTTGTACCACAGTTATGACTTCACAGGAACTATACAAAAAGCCGTCGGTAGCGACCTTCGAGATTCAAAACGAAGGTGTCGTTTGCGACAGCGACGTCATCGCCGTACGTGTCGACTATGGCGAGGCGATCGATGAAGACTGGTAACGGAGGGACGGATATGAGAAAGATTGCATCTTTGTTCGCATTTGCAGCCGTCCTCTTCTCCTGCGCCAAGCAGGAAGAGATGAGGCCTTCGGCATCGATGGGCACCTACACCATCAGCATCGACGCGGAAAGGCAGGACAACGAGGCCCTCTCCAAGGCCCTGTCGGTTTCCGGCAAGTATCTCAGCTGCGCCTGGAAACCCGGAGACGCCCTCTCCGTATACAACAGCAGCCGCGCCACGATGATGTCGGGCAAACTCATCACCCAGCAGTCCGGCAAGACCGACGTCTGCTTCTCCGGAAGCATCACCGGCACGGTCGCGGCGGGCGACATCCTCGAACTTCGCTGGAACACCCCCGACTACGCGCGCCAGGACGGAACCCTGTCGTACATCGCAAACAACTGCGACTACGCCTATTCCAGAGTCACCGTGAGTTCGGTCAGCGGCAATACCATCAAGGTCAACCAGAAGGCAAACTTCACCGCGAAGCAGGCCATCCTCAGGATAAACCTTCAGAAGCCCGACGGCAGCGCCTTTACCGCCAGCCAGGCTTCTTTCAACATCAAGAACGCCATCACCTGGAGTTCTACCGATCCCAGGACCAAGAACGACGTCATAGGAGAAGGCATAACCCATTACGACCTCGACCTCTATTTCCCCGAGCTTGAGCAGAAGTACCAGGCGAACGGCGGAAATGGCGTGGTCTTTATCGCCCTTCCCGAAGGCGCCAGCCTCACCGTCACCGCGGCGGCCACCGACGCGGTCTCGCACGACTGCTACAAGAAGGTGAAGAACCCCATCGACATAGTCGCGGGCAAGTTCTACGACATCGACCTGAAGCTGGTCGCCCCCGTGGACAACCTGGATCCGGCGCCCGCCGGCTGGAAGGACCGCATCTTCGACAGCGACCTCTTCTACGCATACACCGACTCGGTCTCCGGAGTGAAGTCGTACTACCTCAAGAGCGAGGCCATCGGCTGGGACAACTCCCAGACGCTCTACTATATGGGCAAGGAGTTCACCAACGACGAGCGCTTCCTCTTCGCGATGGTTTCTCCCAACGAATGGACGGGAGATCCCAAACTCAGGAGCGCCATCATCATCGACCTTGCAACCCGCAAACAATACGAGTTCTACGGCAGTTCCAGCGCTTACCCTTACCTGGATCCCGAGACGGACCAGCTGTACTATGTGGTCAGGAACTCGACGCAGACCGACGTGACGCTTTACAGGCGCGACCTGCTAAGGAATCCCGAATACGACCACGAGCTCGCCCATTACCCGAGAGCCATCATCCCCTACGGCGCGACCAAGCCCATAAACAGGACGCTCAACCATATTACCATCTCCCGTGACAAGCAGATGGTGTTCATCGATCCCCGAATCCAGAACTCGTTCTACTGGGGAACGCTGGACATGTATACCGGAACCTGGGAAGAATGGGGCTATAGCAACGAAATCAACTTCACCCACGGTCAGTTCAATCCTATGCACGACGATGAAGCGCTCTGCTCCACCGACGCCTGGGACGGAGGCGGCGTGCACCACGCCACTCCTCACGAGAATGACGGCGCATACAACGGCGCAGGTACCATCATGCGTATGCAGTTCTGCAAGAAGGGCTGGCGCGAAACCATCCAGCCTTCTCCTACCAGCAACAGCGCGACGCACGACGGTTGGACCTACGACGGCGACCATATCTACTGGATGAACGCCGGAATTCACAAGCGCAACGTCCGCACGAAGGAGTACACGCTCATTTATGCCTGCCCGACTGGAGGAAAAGAAGAGCAGACCACCCACGCCCATCCTACGCTCGACGAGAAATACTGGTGCTACGACGATGCGGCGCCAGGAACGAATGGAGATGCTGATTGGCACTGGTACAGGGGCGCCAAGTGGAGAGTGAAGTTCCTCAACACCCTCACCGGCAAGAGGGTCCTCATCTACAGCGACAGGCCTCCTATCACCGACAAGGCCCACGAGTCCACCCTGCATCCCGACCCGCACCCGCACTTCGTGTGCAACGACAAGTATGTCGTGTGTACGATCGCAGGCGGCGCCGACAGGCCGAGGGCCAACATCCACTGGAGCATCACCCCCGTGGACCAGCTGATCCAAAAGACACAGTAAACCAAACATCCATATAACGTAATAACCCGACCTCTGCAGGCCGGGTTATTCATTTATGGTACTTTGTACCCTAGCGGTTTTCGGCTGCCTCTACGGCTGCGAAATAAGCCCTGCTCTCGGGAAGCAGCCCCGATGCCGCGGCTTCGTCGCAGACTATGGTGCCGAATTCGTGGAGCTGGAGCGCGGAAACGGTGCACATATGGCTCACCGGACCCTCGACCGCGTCGTGGATCGCCCTGGCCTTCTTGGGGCCGAAAGCGAGGATTACTACCTCCTTGGAATCGGTTACGGTAGCGACGCCTACCGAAAGCGCCTGGGCGGGCACCTGGTTCATATCGTTGTCGAAGAAACGCGAGTTCACTATGCGGGTGTCCTCGGTGAGGGTGACCACGCGGGTGCGGGACTTGAGCGACGAGAAGGGTTCGTTGAAAGCGATATGTCCGTCTTCGCCGATGCCTCCGAGGAAGAGGTCGAATCCTCCCGTCGCCTCGATGGCCTTCTCGTAGGCCGCGCACTCGGCGTCGAGGTCGGGCGCGTTGCCATTGAGGATGTGGATGTTATCCGCGGGTTCGTCGATATGGTCGAAGAGATACTTGTGCATAAAGGACCAGTAGCTCTCGGGGTGCGACTTGGGCAGGCCCACGTATTCGTCCATATTGAAGGAAATGACATTCTTGAAGGAGATTTCGCCGTCCTTCACCATACGTATCAGCTCGGCGTAGGTCTCGATGGGCGTGGAGCCCGTGCAAAGGCCGAGGACGAAGGGTTTGGACGTGCGCGCCGCCTTCTCGCGGATGCGGTCCGCGATATAATGGGCGGCCCAAAGCGAAGCTTCGTGCGCTTCTTTACGGATAATTACTTTCATATTCTCTTAACTGAGTTTCAAAAACACTTCTATTGCCTGGTATTCGGCCATTCCGAGTTCGTCGTAAGCCTTGGCCGTGGCCTGGGTGCGGTCTTCCGCCCTCTGCCAGAACTCGCGGGGATCTTCGCCCGGGAAGGGAACGATGTCCTTCTGCGAAAGGTGGCGGTAGATGGCGTGGCGCTTCTCCACAACCTCGTCGGGGCTGAGGGGCACTGCCATATCCACCCTTGCGAGCTCCCATTCCATCCAGGCGCCGCGGTACAGCCAGATGTGGCATTTCTCCGTCCACTTGGCGCCTTCTTCCTTGAGCTGGCTGAAGGCCTCGAGGGCGGCTTCGGTGCATACGCGGTGCGTGCCGTGGGGGTCGGCGAGGTCGCCCGCCATATAAATCTGGTCGGGTTTGGTGCGATCCATCAATGCCTTGATGATGTCGACGTCCGCCTGGCTCGAAGGCATCTTCTTCACGCTGCCGCTCTCGTAGAAGGGCAGGTTCAGGAAGTGGATGTGGTCGTCGGGTACTCCGAAGGAGAAGTCGGCGCCACGGGCCTCGCTGCGGCGGATGGCCGCCTTGATGTCCAGGAGCTTGCGAGGTTCGGGCTCTCCGGGCTTCTTCGACGCGATGAGGGCCTTTACCTCATCGCTGCGGTCTTCGAAGCCGAGCTGCGCGGCAGCGTCCATATGCTGGAGCACTACGGAGTCGTGGACAGCCACGTTGCCGGAGGTCTCGTACGCCACGTGCACGTCGTGTCCCTGGTGCACCAGGCGGATGAAGGTGCCTCCCATCGAAATGACGTCGTCGTCCGGATGGGGCGAGAAGATGAGCACCGTCTTGGGATACGGCTTGCTCGACACGGGGCGGGTGCTGTCGTCGGCATTGGGTTTTCCGCCCGGCCAGCCGGTTATCGTATGCTGCAGGTCGTTGAAGACCTTGATGTTCACCTGGTCGTAGGAACCGGCGAGGTCCACGAGCTCTTCGAGAGAGTTCTGGATATAGTCCTTGTGGGTGAGTTTCAGGATAGGCTTGTGCACCTTCTGGCAGAGCCATATGACCGCCTTGCGCTGGAACTTGGGCGTCCAGTTGCAGGGGCCGATGAGCCAGGGCGCCACAACGCGGGTGAGTCCCGCCGCGGCGACGTCGTCCACATAGATGGATGCGTTGGGATGCAACTGGAAGAATGTGGCGGGGCAGTCCGCGGAGACTTCTCCCTCGACAACCTTCGCCACGGCGTCAGCCTTTCTCTCGCCCCAGGCCATAAGTATCACCTTCTTCGCGCTGAGCATCGTGCCGATGCCGATGGTGACGGCCTGCTTGGGGGTGGCGGAGATGTCGCCGTTGAAATAGCGGCTCTGGCGCTTGCGGCTGGGGTAGCTGAGCAGAACCGTACGGGTGCGGCTGTGGTCGGTCGATCCTGCCTCGTTGAAGCCGACCTGCCCTTCCTCGCCTATGCCGATCACCAGCAGGTCGAGGTTGGATGCGAGTTCGTCGAACTTCCTGCAATATGCCGCCACGTCGTCGTGCGAAACGCTTCCGTCGGGAATGTGCACGTTCTCCGGAAGGACGTCGATGTTGTCCAGGAGTTCGTCGTGGAGGATGCGGTTGCGGCTCTGGGGGTCCTTGGGGCTCGAAGGATAGTATTCGTCGATGGACACTATCGAAACGCCCTTGAAGGAAACCCTGCCCTCGCGGAACTTGCGGCTGAGCTTCTTGTAGAGGGATACGGGGGTGGCCCCTGTGGAGAGGCCGAGGCGGAAGAGTTTGCCGGGATTGGCGGCCGCGAACGAATTGACGGCCTCTATCACCTGCTCGGAAATGACCTCGCTGCCCTCTGAAGAGTCGGCGTAAACCTCGGCCCTGATCTTGTCGTAGCCGTGGAGAATATCGTCCGGAAGGCCCGCCGTTATGAGCCCGCCATCTTCGGGAACCGTGAAATGTCTCATATTAAAGGAGATGGAATGTTGCTGTAAGTCCTGCCATCACTATGGAAACCATGCTCATCAGCTTGATGAGGATGTTCAGCGAAGGTCCGCTGGTGTCCTTGAACGGATCGCCCACGGTGTCGCCCACGACCGTAGCGTGGTGGCATTCGGAATTCTTGCCGCCGAAGTGGCCTTCCTCGACGAACTTCTTGGCATTGTCCCAGGCGCCGCCCGAGTTGGCCATGAAGATTGCGAGAACGAAGCCGGCGCCAAGACCTCCGATAAGGAGTCCGAGCACGCCCGCTATGCCGAGGACCACGCCCGTCAGCACGGGAACCACGATGGCTATGATGGAAGGGACGAGCATCTCGTGCTGGGCCGCCTTGGTGGAGATTTCCACGCAGCGCCTGTAGTCGGGAGTGCCCTTTCCGGTGAGGATGCCCTTGATTTCCTTGAACTGGCGACGGACCTCGATGACCATCTTGCCAGCGGCGCGTCCCACTGCGTTCATCGTGAGGCCGCAGAAGAGGAACGCCATCATCGCGCCGATGAACACGCCCGCGAGAACTGTGGGATTCATCAGGCTGACGTTGAACTCTGCCAGCACGTCGAGAATGGAGGCGTTGGCCGCCTCGACGCCGTTGATGAGCGCGTCGGCGGTGCGTCCGATGGCTATCTTGATCTCCTCGATGTAGGATGCGAGAAGGGCGAGGGCGGTCAGAGCGGCGGAGCCGATGGCGAAGCCCTTTCCGGTTGCGGCGGTGGTGTTGCCGAGAGCGTCGAGAACGTCGGTGCGCTCGCGCACTTCAGGGTCGAGTTCGCTCATCTGGGCGTTGCCTCCCGCATTGTCGGCGATGGGGCCGTATGCATCGGTGGCAAGGGTGATTCCCAGGGTGGAGAGCATGCCCACCGCAGCGATTGCCACGCCGTAGAGGCCGTGGCTGAGACTGGCCGCCGTCATCATATTCTTCACGTCGAAGCCGATGGCGAACATATATGCAAGCACTATTGCGCAGACGATTGCGATCACGGGGATTGCGGTGGAGAGCATTCCGAGGCCGACGCCGTTGATAATGACGGTCGCGGGGCCTGTCTGGGATGCCTCCGCAAGCTTCTGCGTAGGCTTGTAGGAGTGCGAAGTGTAGTATTCGGTAGCCTTGCCTATCACGACGCCCGCCACGAGGCCGGAAACCACCGAGCAGGAGAAGTGCCACCAGTTGTTGTCCTCCACGCCGAAGACGAGGGCGAGGATGCCAAATGTGGCGACTCCGCTGAGTATTGCCGCGAGGTTGGTGCCGAAGCTCATGCTCTTGAGGAGCTGTGCCATTCCGGCGCCTTCCTTGGTGCGCACCGTGAAGATGCTGAGCACGGAGAGCAGCACGCCTACCGCAGCGATGAGCATAGGGGCGAGGATCGCCTTCGTCTGCATTTCGGGGCCGACGGCGTAGAATGCCGAAGCGCCCAGGGCCATTGTGGAGAGGATGGAGCCGCAGTAGCTCTCGTAGAGGTCCGCGCCCATACCTGCCACGTCGCCCACGTTGTCGCCCACGTGGTCGGCGATTGTTGCAGGGTTGCGGGGGTCGTCCTCGGGGAGGTCGGATTCGACCTTGCCCACG
>JAGABD010000046.1 GCA_017614795.1 Bacteroidales bacterium | reverse complement strand
TCACCGTTGAGGGTGATGTGGCAGTGCGACACCAGCTGGCGTGCAGCGGCACGGCTCGGAGCGATACCGAGACGGTAAACGATGTTGTCGATACGGGATTCGAGGAGGAGAATCAGGTTCTCGCCGGTACGGCCTTTCATGCGGTTGGCCTCAGCATAGAATCTGCGGAACTGGCGCTCCAGGATACCGTACATGTATTTGACCTTCTGCTTCTCAGCAAGCTGGATTCCGTACTCGGAAGTCTTCTTGCGCTTCTTTGCGAGGCCATGCTGTCCCGGAGGATAGTTCTTCTTCTCAAAATACTTATCCGCACCATAGATAGGCTCGCCGAACTTGCGGGCGATTTTGGTCTTAGGACCTGTGTATCTTGCCATATTCTTAGAACTTTAAAATTAACGGATAATTAGACTCTGCGGCGGCCCTTGGGACGGCAGCCATTGTGCGGAAGCGGCGTAACGTCTACGATCTCGGTAACCTCGATGCCGGCTCCGTGCAGTGCGCGGATAGCGGATTCGCGGCCCTGGCCGGGACCTTTGACATACGCTTTGATCTTACGGAGACCGAGGTCATAGGCGATCTTTGCACAGTCCTGCGCAGCAACCTGAGCGGCATACGGCGTGTTCTTCTTGGAACCGCGGAAGCCCATCTTGCCGGCAGAAGACCAGCTGATAACCTGACCTTCGCTGTTGGTCAGCGTAACGATGACATTGTTGAAAGTCGACGAAATATGGGCCTGACCATAAGCGTCAACCTTGACAACCCTCTTTTTGCTTGTTGTAGTTTTCTTTGCCATAATCTAACCCTTATTTAGTTGCTTTCTTCTTATTGGCGACGGTCTTCTTCTTGCCCTTACGCGTACGAGCATTGTTCTTGGTGCTCTGGCCGCGGACAGGCAGGCCGAGACGGTGACGGATGCCGCGATAGCAGCCGATATCCATCAGTCGCTTGATGTTCAATTGAACGCTGGAACGGAGTTCGCCTTCAATCTTGTATTCGTTTGCAATCTTGCTGCGGATTGCGGTAATCTGATCGTCAGTCCAATCCTTGACTTTCGTATTGACGTCGATATTCAGTTCGGTAAGGATCTTCCGTGCGGAGCTGCGACCGATTCCGAAGATGTAGGTCAGACCTACTTCTCCACGCTTGTTGTTGGGTAAATCAACACCGGCTATACGTGCCATAATCTATTTTTTACTTTTTAATGTTTACAAAATTAAAAAATCAACCTTGGCGCATCTTGAATTTCGGATTCTTCTTGCAGATGACATACAAGCGGCCTTTGCGCTTCACGATTTTGCAATCCTCACTACGCTTTTTAATGGATGTTTTAACTTTCATGGTTTATGTTTTTTTATTTGTATCTGAAAGAAATGCGACCTTTCGTCAAATCGTACGGCGACATCTCGACCCTGACTTTGTCGCCCGGCAGGATCCGGATGTAATGCATGCGCATCTTCCCGGAAATGTGGGCTATAATGACATGTCCATTGTCCAACTCCACTCTGAACATTGCATTGGAGAGGGCCTCGATGATGGTTCCTTCTTTTTCGATGGATGACTGTTTCGGCATACTGTTTTGACTATTGGTTTTTTTCGATGAAATCAAATGTTGACAAGACTTCGGGAGCCTGGTGACGGATAGCGACCGTCAGCTCGAAATGAGCGGACTTGCTGCCGTCGGCCGTACGGATGCCCCAGCCGTTGTCGTCGAGATAGATCTCCTTCCGTCCGGCGTTGATCATCGGCTCGATGCAGATGACCATGCCTTCCTGGAGCTTGACACCATGACCCTGACGGCCATAGTTCGGAACTTCCGGACTCTCGTGCATGTTGTGCCCGATGCCGTGTCCGACCATCTCGCGGACGACCGAGAAGCCGAGGGCTTCCACGTAGGATTGAATGGCGCTTCCGATATCGCCAATGCGGCCGCCTGCCACTGCCTTGCCGATGCCCTTGTAGAGCGACATCTTGGTGGCTTCGAGCAGTGCGCGGTCTTCATCGCTCACCTTCCCTACCGGGAACGTGTAGGCGGAATCGCCATAGAATCCGCGGTACTTCGTGCCGCAGTCAACCGATACGATATCCCCTTCCTTCAGTTTGTACTCTGAAGGGAAACCGTGGACCACCGTATCGTTGACCGAAATGCACAAAGTATAGGGATATCCGTCGTAACCCAGGAATCCAGGCTCTGCACCCAGGGAGCGGATGTATTTGTCCGCAATCCGGTCGAGCTCCATGGTGGTGATACCCGGAGCGATATGGCGGCCCACCTCTGCCAGTGTCTTGGACACCATCAGGGCGTTCTCGCGCAGCAGGGCGATATCATCTTGGGTCTTGAGCTTGATCATAATCTGATTTCCCTCGAAGTTTTACATACCGGAACGGCCCTTCAGACGTCCCGTCTTCATCAGACCGTCGTAGTGACGCATAAGTAAATGACTTTCGATATGCTGCATCGTATCAAGCACCACGCCCACGAGGATCAGCAGCGAAGTACCGCCGTAGAAGCTAGCGAACTGGTTGTTTACGCCCAGCAATCTTGCAAATGCCGGCAAAATCGCCACGATGGCCAGGAATATTGACCCCGGAAGCGTAATGCGCGACATGATGGAATCGATATAATCGGCCGTCTTCTTGCCAGGCTTGCAACCCGGAATGAAGCCGCCGTTCTTCTTCATCTCTTCTGCCATGTTGGTCGGGTTCACGGTGATAGCGGTGTAGAAGTACGTGAACAGGATGACCAGCAGGCCGAATACGAAGTTATACCAGAATCCGGTGGTGTTGTTGAAAGTAGCTGCCAGACCCTTGGTGGCATTGAAGCGACCGAAGATGATCGGGAAGAGCATCAGCGCCTGCGCAAAGATGATAGGCATGACGCCGGCTGCGTTGATCTTCAACGGAATGTACTGGCGGACACCGCCGTACTGCTTGTTGCCGACAATTCTCTTGGCATACTGTACCGGGATCTTACGCACTGCCTGCACGAGGGCGATGGTAGCCACGAACACGAAGAAGAGCACGATGAACTCGACAATGAGCATCAGCACACTGCCGGTCGTCTGGCTGAACTTTTCCGTGAACTCGAGCTTCAACGCCATCGGGAGACGGGCGATGATACCGATCATGATGATCAGGGAAATACCATTACCAATGCCGCGGTCTGTAATTCTTTCACCCAACCACATAACGAACATCGTACCTCCGATCAGGATCAGCGTAGCCACAAAACCATACCAGCCGGCGCTCATCGTGGTGACGAATGCCTCCGGCGGAAGGGTCGAGTGCAGGCTCGTCATATAAGCCGGGCCCTGGATCAGCAGGATCACGATCGTGAGATAACGCGTATATTGATTCATCTTACGTCGTCCGCTCTCACCTTCGCGCTGGAGGCGCTGGAAGAAGGGGAACATCACACCCAGAAGCTGGATGACGATGGACGCGGAGATGTAAGGCATAACGCCGAGTGCGAAGATTGAAGCATTACCGAACGCACCGCCGGAGAACATGTCCAACAGACCCAGAAGGCCGTTGGAAGCCTTGTTCTGGAGAGCGGCGAGCTGGGAAGCATCGATACCGGGCAGAACGACGTAGCTACCGAGACGGTAGACGACGATCAGCAGGAAGGTATAGATGATCCTCTTGCGGAGCTCTTCAATCTTGAAGATATTGGCGATTGTCTGGAAAAAGTGTTTCATAATCGTCGGTTAGAGTTTGGTTGCGGTACCGCCCTTCTCCTCGATCTTGGCGATCGCAGCTGCGCTGAACGCATCAGCCTTGACCTCCAGCTTCGCGGTCAATTCACCCTTTGCGAGGATCTTGACCAGGTCGTTCTTGGAAGCAAGACCTGCCGAGATCAGCACGTCGGGATCGATGACGGTGACATTGTACTTGTCACTGACTGCCTGCAGGGAGGAAAGATTGACGGCTTTGTATTCCACGCGGTTGGGGTTCTTGAAGCCGAACTTCGGGAGGCGGCGCTGGATAGGCATCTGACCACCTTCGAAACCGATCTTGCGGGAATAACCGGAACGGGATTTAGCACCGTTGCTACCACGGGTAGCGGTTTTGCCGTGACCCGAACCCGGACCGCGACCAATTCGTTTCTCGCTTTTGGTTGCACCCTTTGCAGGTGCGAGCGTATGAAGTTTCATGTTGTTGTCCTCCTTTACTTAACCTCTTCAACCGTAACCAGGTGAAGAACTTTTTCAATCATGCCTTTGGTAACGGGGGTCACCTCGACCTCGACGGTCTGGTGCATCCGATGGAGACCCAGGGAAGCCAGGTTCGCAATCTGACGCTTGGTAGCGCCGCTGCGGCTCTTGATTTGGGTAATCTTGACTTTTGCCATAATTCTTTCTCCTTATCCGTTAAAAACCCGGCTCATAGGAATGCCGCGGAGACCTGCAACCGTGTATGCGTCACGCATTTCAGCGAGTGCAGCAACCGTAGCCTTCACCAGGTTGTGAGGGTTGGACGAACCTTTGGACTTTGC
>JAGABD010000045.1 GCA_017614795.1 Bacteroidales bacterium | reverse complement strand
GAGCCGATGATCTTGATGGTGTTCTTGTTGGCGCCCACGGTACCGTCGGAACCGAGTCCGAAGAACTTGCATTCGGTGGTGCCGGGCTTCACGATGCTGACTTCCGCCTTGGTCGGGAGGCTGAGGAAGGTGACGTCGTCGACGATGCCGATGGTGAAGCCGTCCTTCGGAGCCTTGCGCTCGAGGTTCTCGTAAACCGCGATGATCTGTGCGGGAGTGGTGTCCTTGCTGGAGAGACCATAGCGTCCGCCGATGATGAGCGGGGCGTCGGCCTTGCCCTGGAAGGCCGCTTTGATGTCGAGGAAGAGGGGCTCGCCGAGGCTGCCGGGTTCCTTGGTGCGGTCGAGAACCGCAATCTTCTTGACGGTCTTGGGAATGGCCTTGAGGAGATACTTCTCGCTGAAGGGCCTGTAAAGATGGACGCTCACGAGGCCGTATTCGTGGCCCTGCGCGTTGAGGTAGTCGATGGTTTCCTTGATGGTCTCGGTGACCGAACCCATAGCGATGATGATGTTCTCCGCCTTCTTGCTTCCGTAGTATGTGAAGGGACGGTAGGATCGGCCGGTGAGTTCGCCGATTTCGCCCATATAGCGGGCCACGATGTCGGGAACCGCCTCGTAGACCTGGTTGCGGGATTCGACGGCCTGGAAGTACACGTCGCCGTTCTGGGCTGTGCCGCGGGTGACGGGGGCTTCGGGATTCATGGCCCTCTGGCGGAACTGTTGAAGGGCCTTCTCGCTCACCATTCCCTTGAGGGCCTCCTCGTCGAGGGCCTCAATCTTCTGGATTTCGTGGCTGGTGCGGAATCCGTCGAAGAAGTGCAGGAAAGGAACGCTGCTCTTGATGGCGGAAAGATGCGCCACCGCCGCAAGGTCCTGGGCCTCCTGGACGGAGCCGGACGCGAGCATTGCAAAACCTGTCTGGCGGCAGGCCATCACGTCCTGATGGTCTCCGAAGATGGAGAGGGCGTGGGATGCGAGGGCGCGGGCCGACACGTGGAAGACTCCCGGGAGCAGCTCGCCGGCAATCTTGTACATATTGGGAATCATCAGCAACAGACCCTGCGACGCCGTGTAGGTGGTGGTGAGGGCTCCGGCCTGAAGCGAACCGTGGACGGTTCCCGCCGCACCGCCTTCGCTTTGGAGCTCGGTGACCTTCACGGTCTCGCCCCAAAGGTTCTTTTTGCCGTGGGCGGCCCATTCGTCGATGTTTTCAGCCATCGGCGACGAGGGTGTGATGGGGTAGATGGCAGCATGCTCGCTGAAGAGATACGCGATGTTCGCGACAGCGGTGTTGCCATCACAAGTGATGAATTTCTTTTCTTTTGCCATAATTTATATCGGTTATTGTTAATTGATTTCCAACCTACAAATATAATCAATTTTTCCCTTCGATGACTATCGATTCGTCGGAACCTGCGATGCGGCGTACAAGGCCCTGCAGGACGGCGCCGGGACCGAGTTCCACGAAGTGGGTGGCGCCGTCGGCGAGCATCTGCTTCACGCTCTGGGTCCAGCGGACGGGGCTGGTGAGCTGGGCAAGGAGATTCGCCTTTATGACGGCGGGGTCGGTTTCCGGTTTTGCGCTGACGTTCTGGTAGATGGGGCAGCGGGGCGCCTTGATGTCGGTAGCCTCGATGGCCTTGGCGAGTTCGGCGCGGGCGGGTTCCATGAGAGGGGAGTGGAAAGCTCCGCTCACGGCGAGGGGAAGAGCGCGGCGGGCGCCGGCTTCCTTGAGCTTTTCGCACGCGGCGAGCACTGCCTCGGTTTCGCCCGAAATCACTATCTGCCCGTCGCAGTTGTAGTTCGCCGGAATGACGATGCCGGGGGTCTGCTCGCAGACCTTCTCGATGGTTTCGGAAGGAAGGCCGATGATGGCGGCCATAGTGCCGGGAACCTTCTCGCAGCATTTCTGCATTTCGCTGGCGCGCACGGCGACCAGTTTGAGGGCGTCTTCGAAGTCCACGGCGCCGCAGGCCACGAGTGCGGAAAATTCGCCTAAAGAATGGCCTCCGACCATGTCCGGGGCGGGTCCTTCGCCGCAAAGCGCGAGCACAGCCGAATGTATGAAGATGGCGGGCTGCGTGACGGCCGTCTCCTTCAGCTGGTCGGGAGTGCCTTCGAACATTATGTCAGTGATTCCGAATCCGAGAATCTCGTTCGCGCGGTCCATAAGGGACTTTGCCTTGGGCGAGGATTCGTAGAGTTCTTTGCCCATCCCGGGGAACTGTGCGCCCTGTCCGGGGAATACGTACGCTTTTTTCATAGTTCTACAAATTTACAAATCTTTTTCATAAATTTGCAGTCCGCTACGCGCGCCCCTGTAGTTTAATGGATAGAATTTCGGATTCCGGTTCCGACGATAGGCGTTCGATTCGCCTCGGGGGTACGAAAAAATCGATATAAGAAACAGTTTTAAGGCTATAGGAAAAAGTTAAAAATTAAAGAAACAGAAAAACTTTCAAATTGTTTTTTTGCTTTTCTTGCAAGCCTTCGGACAACTGATTATTTTGCGCTCGTTGCCATACGGACAACGGGCGTCTTTTTTTCTCAATCTTGTGGCGGCCGACCCGTAAAGCAAAGGCGGCAAGCCGGAGTGGTCTCCCGGTTTGCCGCCTTAGAATATCGGCTTGGGCCTAGTAACCGAAAATCTCTTCGAGACTTACGTGGCGCACGGGGCCGAGAGTCTTCAGGAAGGCGCCATCGAGGTCGGATTCGTCGCCGAGGATCGCATAGACGTAGGAACGGTCGGCAATCCACTTCTTCTGGGTGGCGAGGACATCCTCGAGAGTCATATCCTGGATGGCTTTGAACACGGCTTCGTCGAGGGGCTTGTCGAGGCCGAGCCTGCGGCACTCGCGGTATTTGAGGAGAACCGCAATTCCGGTGACGCGCTCGGTGCGCATCCTCGAAAGGATTCCCTTCTTCGCGATGTCGAACGCGGGCTGCGATTCGGGCATCCTGTTGATGATTTCGTCGAATCCTTCGACCGCCTTGGCGAGCTTGTCGTTCTGCGAACCGATGAAGGCGAAGAAACTGTAGTCGTTCTCAAGGTTGTCGGGGCTGTCGAGGTAGGCGTAGGCGGAGTAGGCGAGGCCTCGGGCTTCGCGCATCTCCTGGAAGACTATGCTGTTCATTCCGCCGCCGAAGTACTCGTTGTACATATCGACGGAAGCCTGCTGCGACGCGTCGAACTTCTCGCCGCGGTCGGAGTACTGCACATAGTAGAACTGCTTGGACTCGTAGGGGGCGAGGATCACCTCGGTCTTCTCGGTGCGCACATTGGCGGTGAAACGCTCGGGCAGGACCTCGGGATTCTCTCCTACCTTGTGGCCCGCCTTGAGGGCTTCCTTCACCTTAGCTTCTGAAGTAGGGCCGTAATAGAGGACCTCGTGACCCTTGCCCGCGAGTTCGCGAAACTTGGCGAGCAGGACTTCGGAAGTGAGGGCGCTTATGGCCGCGTTGTCGAGGTTGCTCTTCCTGATGAATTCGGGACCGTAGAACAGGTACTGCCTGAGTGCCCTGAAGCAGCTCTGCTGGCTGGCCTTGGCGTCCACGCGGCTCTTGAAGATGTCGAGCTTGAGGTTGGCGAGGATGTCCTCGTCGGGCTGTCCCTCGTAGATGAGCTTCTCCACGACGCCGAGGGCCTCGAACAGGTTCTCGTCGAGTCCGCTGACGGAGATGGTGGTCATATGCGAACCGGGGTTGAAACTGAAGTCGCAGCCGAGTTCATAGAGCCTGGTGGCAATCTGTTCGGCGCTCATATCGGGAGTGCCGAGGTATCCCAGGTATTCGAACGCCGCCTTGATCGCGGGATCGTCCTCATATCCTTCGTTGAATATGAACTGGAGGTTGCCGATGCCGTTGATTTCGTTCTTCTTGTAGAGAAGGCCGACACCTTCGCAGAGGGTGCTCTTGCTCATATCCTTGCCGAAATCCACGAAGACTGGCTTGATGGGCTTCACCTCGGACGCCTCGATCTCCTGCAGGAAAGCGCTCTTGCAGTCGCGGTTGGTGGCGATGGGGGTGATTTCGGGGGCCTCTATCTTCTTTTGGTCGGGATCCACGCCCTGGCGCTTGTACACTATGGCGTAGTTGTCGTCTCCCAGATACTTGTTGGCGAAGGCCACGATGTCGTCCTTGGTCACTTTGCTGTAGCGCTCGATGTCGAGGGCGGCGTCCTTCCAGTCCACTCCGGCGATGAAGGCGTTCACAAATGCGTGGGCGCGGGCCCTGTTGCTCTCCAGTTCCTTCATCTTGTTCAGGCGGATGTTGTTGATGGTGGCGGGGATGAGGCTTTCGGGGAAGTCGCCTTCGCGGAGTTTCGCGATTTCACCGAGGGCGAGGTCGCGGATCTCGTCGAGTGTCTGTCCCTGCTTGGGCATTCCGAGAGCGAGGAAGCATCCGTAGTCGGGCATCGATTCGACGCCGGCGTACATGTACATGGCCTTCTGCTTCTGGTTGATGTCGAGGTCCACCAGGCCGGCCTGTCCGTTGGTGAGGATGGCTCCGGCAATTTCGGCAACCGCGGTGGTCTGCACGTCGCGCTGGCCGGGGAACCTCCATCCGAGGGCGGCCATTTCGGCTTCGAGTCCCACAACTTCGGCCTTGACGGGCTCGGTGAAGGGCTCTTCCTCTTCATATTTGAATTCGGGCAGCTCGGGATTGGGCTCCCAGTCGCCGAAGTACTTCTCGATGACCTTCACCATCTCGCCGGGGTTGAAATCGCCGGAAAGGCAGATCGCCACGTTGTTGGGACGGTAGTAGGTGTTGAAGGTGCGCTTGATATTGACGATGGAGGGGTTCTTCAGCTGCTCCTGGGTGCCGAGCACGGTCTGGGTGCCGTAAGGATGGTGGGGGAAGAGCTTTGCGAAAAGCGTCTCCCAGAGCTTGCGGCTGTCGCTGGTAAGGCTGCGGTTGTATTCCTCGTACACGGCCTCGAGCTCGGTGTGGAATCCGCGGATCACATTGTGCTTGAAGCGGTCCGATTGGATCTTCGCCCAGTTCTCGATCTGGTTGGAGGGGATGTCCTCTGTGTATACCGTCTCGTCATACGAGGTCCAGGCGTTGGTGCCGCGGGCGCCGATCATGCTCATCATCTTGTCGTACTCGTTGGGTATGGCGATCTGCGACGCGAGCTGGCTCACGGAGTCGATCTTGTGGTAATGCGCCTTGCGGGCGGCCGGGTCCGTAATGCCGCGATACTCTTCGTAGAGGGCTTCGATCTCATCGAGATAGGGCTTCTCGGCGGCATAGTCCTGCGTGCCGAAACTCTCGCTGCCCTTGAACATAAGATGCTCGAAATAATGGGCGAGGCCGGTGGTCTCCTTGGGGTCGTTCTTGCCTCCGACGCGCACCGCGATATAAGTTTGGATGCGGGGTTCTTCCTTGTTGACGGTCATATAGACCTTGAGCCCGTTGTCGAGGGTGTAGATCTTTGCCTTGAGGGGGTCTCCGGCCACTTTTTCGTAACTGCGGCACCCGCCCAGGGCGACAATCGCCGCGACTGCGGCAATAATAATTCGGATAAGTTTCTTCATATCGTTTTTCTTTAAGCTTTGCAAAGATATAAAACATCTTCGTCAAAAAAAGTAAAACTTTTTACGAATGAGTTGTTGATATTCAGAAAAATATGTACATTTGCCGTGAAGTTTTTCATAGTTTAAGTTTAGGTTAAGTAGCGGGGCTTCGCAGTGATGCGTGGCCCCGTGAATTTTTATTGTGCTGGCATCAAACTTGTTTTTTTCGAAAAGTCATTATATTTGTCTGAATATGAAAAGGTTGTTGCCGATTATATTTCTGCTTGCAATAATCCTGGCTCCGGAATGGGGATGCCGCAAGATGGACGGCGTCACGGCCGTGACAGACTGGACGGACACGACATCGACTGAAGTCACCACATTCCTTGATGCGGACGGGGAGATTTCCGTCGTTTTCAATGGCGCTTCGGCCTCGGTCAGCGGCGCCGCCGCCATCGGCTGGCCGTTTTCGATAGACGGAGCGTATGTCGTCCTGGGTGACGACACAACCACGGTCAAGAATCTGACGATTTCTGTTTCCGGAAGCACAAGCGCCGGAGCACTGAAAATCTACAATGCCAACAAGTTCACCCTCAATTTGAACGGCGTCAGCATCACTTCCGGGAAGAATGCCGCCATCAATATCCAGTGCAAGAAGCGATGTTTCGTCATTTTGGGCGGCAACAACAGCATCACCGATGCGAAGAGCAGCACCGGGGCATACACGCTCGGTCTCGTCGAAACCGAGGACTGCAAGGGTACGCTCTTCAGCGAAGGTGGCCTGGTGTTCAGCGGCAGCGGCAGTCTTACGGTGGCGGGGCGTACCAAGCACGCAATTGCGAGCGATGACTTCATAAGCGTGGAAGGCGGTACGGTCACGGTTGAGGAAGCGGCGACGGACGGCCTGCACGCCAACGATTCCCTCCTTGTGTCCGGCGGCATAATCAACATCAATTCCACCGGCGAAGGCATTCAGGTGGACGAGGGCCCCTTTATGATGAGCTCGGGCAACGTCACCATCAAGACCAGCGGCGCGAAGGGCCACGGCATAAAGACCGATCTTGCCGGAATTGGCGACATTTCCATTGACGGCGGCACTCTGAACATCTCGGTCGCGGGCACCGCTTCCAAGGCGATCAAGAGCGAACACGACGTGATTGTCAACGGCGGCACCCTGAATCTCAGTACCAGCGGCGGCACTGTCGTGGAGGATGGCGACCTTACCGGCTGCGCCTGCATCAAGGCGGACCACGACGCATATCTCTACGGCGGAGAAATCACCTGCAGGAGCACGGGTGCCGGAGGCAAGGGAATCAGGGCTTCCAACCAGATAATAATAGGTAAGAATGCCGGCAGCGAAGGGCCGGTGATAGATGTGACCACTACCGGGGCGAAATCCACTTCCGGATCCTATACCTGCTCACCGAAAGGAATCAAGGGAGGAACCAAGGGGACTGCTGCCGGCGGCATCATAATCAACGGCGGAAAGGTTTACGTCTACACTACCGGCGGTAATTCGATGACGAATATCATAGAGCGGACTGCGCCTCCCGGCGGTGGCGGAGGAGGCCCCACTCCCGGCGGCGGAGGCGACAACAAGTCCAAGGCCGAGGGCATCGAGAGCAAATACTCTCTTGCCGTCAACGGCGGATATGTAGTGGTGGAAGCCAATGACGATGCCATGAACGCAGCGGGTCAGATTGTTTTCAACGGAGGCAACGTCTTCGCATACTCCACGGGCAACGACGCCATCGACAGCAACTACGGCAAAACCGGCAGCATAATTTTCAACAGCGGCTGCACCGTTATGGCGCACTCCACTTCTTCGCCCGAGGAGGGCATCGATGCGGACTCGATGAGCCGTCTGACCTACAACGGCGGCACCGTGTTTTCATCGGGTGGCCTCCAGGGTGGCTCGTCATCCGCCACGATGGGCGGCAGCGGCCATTACGCATACAAGACCAGTTACAGCGTAAAGGCCGGATACTTCACCGTGGTCGACGGAAGCGGGAAGGTCCTGATGAGCTGCTACGTGCCGCGCGACCTGAGCCAGTGTTATTCCATAATAGCATCTTCCGAATTTTCGAACGGAGGCTCGTACAAGTATGCAAATACTACGAGTGCGAAGCCTTCGAATCCCACGTCAAACTGGGGCAAATACTACTATTACGGAGGTACTTGTTCTTCCGCCTCAACGTCTTTAACACTCAAACGATAGAGAATGAAAAAACTGATAATCAGCGCATTGCTCCTAATGGCGACGTTTGCAAGCTTCGCTCAGGAAAGCGACGATTTCTATAAGCTTAAACTCGCCCGCAGGCAGAACCTGACCGTGCGTCAGTGGAACACCGACGCCAAGAGCAAAACCAAATGGCTCGACCACGAAACAGTCTATGACGCGCAGGGCCGCAAGGTGTCCGAAGCCGAGTACAACCAGTTCGGGGTAGTCTGGCGTGAGACCTACGAATACGGCGACAACGACCGCATCGCAAAGGAAGTGCGCTATGACGGGCGCAACAAGCCCGTTTACATCCGCAAATACGAGTACGACGAGAAGAATCGGAAGGCAAAACAGTACAACTATTCGCCTGCCGGCAAGCTCGTCAAGATCAAGGTCTACGAATATCTCGTTTCGGAATAGCAGATGGCAGACGGCGGCATAAGTGCGGCGATTTCGCGTTTCGCGCCCATCACCCTTACGGAGATGGATGCGGTGAAGCTTATGAACCGCATCGACACAAAGTATGTCACCACGCAGGATCGTTTGGAGGGGTTTCTGGAAGATGCCGCAGCGCGTGGCTACAGGGCTCTTGAGCTGGATGGGGTGCGCCTCTGCCGTTACGATTCCCTCTACTACGACACCCCGGAACTGAATATGTATGTCGACCATCACAACCGGCGTATTCCGCGTCGCAAGGTGAGGGTGCGCACCTACCTCGAATCGGGAATATCCTATCTCGAGGTCAAGCGCAAGAATAACCACGGACGCACGAAGAAAAAGCGCCGCGAGTGCAGCCCCGACTCTCCTTTTGCAGGGGATAACGCCGCATTCGTACTGGAGAAGTCCGGCTTCGACAGCTCGGTCCTTTCTCCTGCCTGCAGCACTTCCTTCCGCCGCATCACTCTGGTAAGCCCATCCATGAGCGAACGGCTTACCATCGACCTGGATCTTCATTTTTCCAATCGCCGCAGCGGACGCGAAGGCGGTCTCGGCACAGCCGTCATCATCGAACTGAAGCAGGACGGAAACCTTGCATCTGCCACGAAGGACCTGCTGCGCGAGCACCGTATCAGGCCATTGCGCGTAAGCAAATATGCCATTGGCACTGCCCTGACGGGGAATGTGCGCAAGGGTCGCTTCCTTCCCAAAATTCGCAGAATCGAAAAGATAATAGACAATAAACTGATATGATACCTCTACAAGTACTTCCGGATTTCGATCCGGCCATCGCGGAAGAATTCGGCTATGCCGCAACCAAGGGTGCCACATTCCTGGGCGTTCCTCTAATGTATGCAGACGGGCTGCTGATGCTGTTCCTGCGTTTTGCATTCAACCTGCTGGTTTCCTTCATAGTGGTGCGGGCTTTCTATTACCGCAAGAGCGGCCGCCGCGATTACTTCCTCACCTTCATGCTCTTCAGCGCCTCGATGTTCCTCCTGCTTTACCTGATGGAGAACGTGAGCATGCAGATAGGATTCACCCTCGGTCTCTTCGCCATTTTCGGGATGATACGATACCGAACCGAGACCATTCCTGTGAGGGAAATGACGTATCTTTTCATCATCATTGCTCTGTCGGTGGTGAACAGCATAGCACTGTCGGTGTCGTGGAGCGAACTTCTGATTGCGAATGCCCTCGTGATAGCCCTGATTGCCGTTTGCGAGGGTGTGAACATCAGGCATACTTCTTCAAAGGTGGTGTTCTACGACCGCATCGACAACATCCAGCCCGAGAAGCGCGAGGAACTCAAGGCAGACCTGGAGGCAAGGCTGGGGCTGAAGATTGATTCCATCGAAGTAGGCTTCGTGGATTTCCTCAGGGACGCCTGCTATATCAAGGTGTTCTACAAACTCGGCAAGGGCGAAAACAACAGCATCGACAGCGCGGTCAAGATAAAGAATTATGAAGGATAGGCTTCTTGTAACCGTGCTTTTGCTCGTGGTGTCCTGCCTATCTGCAGCTGCCGACGAGTATGGGCTGGAATGGACGCACGAGAACGGATTCCAGGTTGGTGCCCGTACTTCGCTGGATCTCGACTGGAGGCTGGCGCGAAGGCTGCACCTTGGCTACGAAAGCGAACTTAGGTTCAACAACGACGTTGGCGTTCACAAGTTCTACAACGAGTTGTCAGCCGATTATAAGTTTGCCAAATGGCTGAAAGCAGGGGTGTCGTATTCCTTCCTGGAGACTCAGCACGAGACCAAAGGCTGGAGGCCGCGCCACCGGGGGAGTGCCTGGATTACGCTGTCTCACGATTTTGGCAGGCTTACCCTGTCGCTTCGCGAGACTTTCCAGGCAACCCACAAGGCATATGAGATAAATACATATCAGGCTCCGCAGACTGCCTTGTACCTGAAGCACAGGCTGAAAGCATCATACAATATCCCCCGGTTCAAGTTCGATCCGTTCATCAGCGTCGAAGTGCGAAACACCCTTAACGCTGTGAATCCGGCCGGCTTCGAGTGGGGCTGGTACACGACTGCAAAAGGCAACCGCAAACAGTGGTGGACCAACTACGACCCTCAGTACAATCACATTTACGTCAACCGGGTGCGAACCTATGTCGGCGGAACCTGGAAGATGGACAAAAAGAACAGTCTGGACATTTTCGGCATTGTCGAGGGGAATTTCGACCTCGACATCGACTGCACCTCGACGGGCAAGTTGAAAGGCAATGCCAACAAGTATGGAAAGCCGACTCAGGATGCCTACCTTACGCTTTCCAATGTCTGGTTCTTCGGTCTCGGACTGAGCTACAGGTTCAAGTTGTGATATAAAAAAACATAAAATTGTTTTTGAATCAAAAAAGAAATATTGGTTTTTGAAAGATTTGCATTTTTCCTTAGCATATTTTTGCGGGAAAAACGCTTATGAAAACAAAAACTGCATTTTTCCGGGCCGCATTGCTTCTCATAGGAGCGCTGGCCATTTCTTCCTGCGACAAACTCGGTTACGGCGGCAAGTCCGCTTCCGCACGCGAGGGCGTCGCGTCTTCATCTTCCAATAAGGGAATCGTCAGGGTAAGTTTCGTGCCCAAACAGGCCTCCAAGGTATCTGCGCGTACGCTTTCGGACTATCCCGACACCAATTCTTTTCTGCTTACGGTCACCAATTCCAAGGGCGTCAAGGAGTACGAGGGAAGCTTCGGGGCGGCTCCCGGCAAGTTCGAACTCGACCCCGGCTCCTACACCGTTCGGGCGGTGTCCTGCGAATTCAGTTCGCCGCTTTTCGACTGCCCGCAGTACGGTGACGAGCAGGTGGTCGCAGTGGAGGCCGGAAAGGAAATCTCGGTGCGGCTTGACTGCCGCCAGATAAACGCCGGCCTTCGCATGAAGGTGGACTACAATTTTCGCGTGACCTATCCCGATGCCGTGCTTTACGCCAAGTCCGCCGAGGGTCGTCTGATGTACACTTACACCGAAGGCAGAATCGGGTATTTCAAGCCTGGTAGCATCACCCTGCAACTGGAACGGAACGGGAAGCAGGAGTCGCTGTTCACAAGAGCCCTTTCCGAGCAGGAGATACTTACAATCAACCTGTCGGCGGCAGGCGGGCCGGTCGATCCGGCGGGAGGCGGCATTTCGATGGAGGTGGACACCACCCGCATCTGGATTGAGGAGAGCTTCTGCTATGGGCAGGACGGCGGTTCCGGCATCTCTGATGCATTCAGCATCGACGAAGCAAAGGCTCACGTCGGCGACAAGGGAGTGTGGGTGTACGGGTATATCGTGGGCGGCGACCTCACTTCTTCGGCCTGCAGTTTCGAGGCACCGTTCACTTCCCGCACCAACATTGCGATAGCGGCAAAATCAACCTGCACAGACAAGGCCGCCTGCATTGCTGTTCAACTGCAAAAAGGCGACATCCGCGATGCCCTGAATCTCGTCGACAATCCTTCTCTCCTCGGTCGCCAGGTATTCCTCAAGGGCACCATCGTCGAGTCCTACTTCGGTCTCCCCGGCCTCCAGAATCTCACGGATTACAGCTTTTAATGGTAACGGCGACTCCCTTATCGAGCGAAGCGAGAGCGGCTTCAGCCGCGTGGCGTAGCTGTCGAGCGATGCGAGACGCGAAGCCACCCAGGTTCTGCGAAGCAGGTTCTGGCATTCCCCCTGACTAGGGGGATGTCGCATGCGACAGGGGGTTGGAAGAGGGACTCCCTTATCCGCTCGGACAAGAAGTGTGCGGGGTTATGAGGCACGAAGTGCCGAAGCGCCATCAGGCGCACGGCGGAGGCCGGTTCCGAAGGAACGAAAGGCCGAGAGCCGCGGGGTACATTAGGGGCAGAGCCCCTAACAAACAAAAGTGACCGGTTTGGACCGGTCACTGCCCTGCTCGACCGCAGGGAAGAGCAGGATAAGGGAGTCGAACCCTCCTCCTTGGCTTGGGAAGCCAATGCACTACCGATGTGCTAATCCTGCGAAAGGTCTGCAAACATAGCCAATATTTTTGTAATAGGCAAATTTTGATTAAATTTGCAAACTGTACTATTTGAAGATATGGCACTTGCAAGCATAATAAAAGCACT
>JAGABD010000044.1 GCA_017614795.1 Bacteroidales bacterium | reverse complement strand
TCTTGCCCTTCAGCGTGCGGGATGCGAACGCGGTGATGCTCTTGCCTCCCTCGCTCATAACGGCGCCGCGAACGAATTCGAGCTGGCCGCCGGTGCCGGAGAAGATGCGGGTGCCGATGCTGTCGGCGCTGATCTGCCCGGTGAGGTCCACCTCCGTAGCGGAGTTGATGGCCTTCATATGGGGGTTCTGCGCTATCACGAAGGGATTGTTGACGTATTTGATGTCGCGCATCAGCACGTCGGGGTTGTCGTCGATGAAGGAATAGACGTCCTGCGAGCCGAGCAGGAACGAAGCCACCACCTTGCCCGTGTCTATCTTCTTGCAGGCGCCGTTGATGACTCCCGCCCTGATGAGGCGCAGCAGGCCGTCGGCGAACATCTCGGTGTGCAGGCCGAGGTTCTTGTGGCCTCCGAGCTGGGCGGCGAGTGCGTTGGGAAGGGCTCCGATGCCCATCTGTATGCAGTCTCCGTCCTCTACGAGAGCCGCGCAGTTCTTTCCGATGAGAACTTCCGTGGGAGTGGGCTCGGCGAAATCCTTGGTGATGAGCGGAGTGTCGTCCTGCACCAGATAGTCGAACTGGTCGAGGCTCAAAAGGTCGCCGTGGGCGTAAGGCACGTTGGGGTTGACCACGCCTATGACCAGGTCGGCCGATTCCACCGCCGCGACGCTGCAGTCCACGGAAGTGCCGAGCGACACGCGTCCCTGCGCATCGGGCCTGGAAACCTGCACCAGGGCCGCTCCGAGATGGATGTAGCCTTCGCGGTAAAGCTTCTGGCTCTCGCCCAGATGAACCGGCAGATAGTCCGCCCATCCGGCGTTGACGTTGGCCCTGACGTTGGGCCCCACGAAGAAGCCCTGCTCGAAAAAGATTCCGGCATAACGCTCCTCGCTGTACGGTGCGGGGCCTTCGGTGTGGAAATGGTGGAAGTGCAGGTCGCGCACATCCCCCGCGTCCGCCCTGCGGCAGAGGGCCTCGATGAGGCAGTGGGGCACGCTGGCGACGCTGCTCAGGTGTATGTGGCTGCCGGACTTGATGTGGCTTACCGCCTCGTCCGCGCTGACATATCGGATTTCTTTCATTTTTGCTAATTTTGCACAAAAATAGTGAAAATCTTATGCATACCAAAGAAGAAAAGCTGGAAGCTTTTGGCCGCGCCCTGGACATAATGGACACTCTTCGCGAAAAATGCCCATGGAACGGTGCCCAGACGGTGGAGAGCCTGCGTCCGATGACGGTGGAGGAAGTGTACGAACTCAGCGACGACGTGCTGCGCGCGGACTGGAACGGACTGGAGAAGGAGCTCGGCGACGTGCTTCTGCACATTATCTTCTATGCAAAGATTTCCGAAGAGCTCGGGCGCTACGACATCGCCGACATAATCGACCGCCTCTGCGAAAAGATGATCTTCCGCCATCCCCACGTATTCGGCGACGGCGCCTCCGAAGGCATGACCGAAGAGGAAGTGGCTGAGGCCTGGGAAAAGATCAAGACCAAGGAAAAAGGAGGCAACAGCACCATTCTGGGCGGGGTTCCCAAGAGTTTTCCGCCGGTGCTGAAAGCCTACGCGATGCAGGACAAGGCCCGCGCCGTGGGATTCGACTGGGAGAAGCCTGAAGATGTCTGGCCCAAGGTCGACGAAGAAATCGCCGAAGTGCGCGAAGCCATCGCGGAAGGCGATCAGAAGCATATCGAAGAGGAATTCGGGGACGCCCTCTTCGCCCTCGTGAACGCCTCGCGGATCTATGGAATCGACCCGGGCGTCGCCCTCGACGGAGCCTGCGAAAAGTTCCGCCGCCGTTTCACCTATCTGGAAGAGCAGACACTCAAGAAAGGCCTCGACCTTAAAAAGATGTCCCTCGCCGAGATGGATGCCATCTGGGACGAGGGAAAATCCAAAGGTCTGTAAGAGATTCTACAGCAGCGGCTGCAGATACTCCCCTATCCTGTCAAGCCAGGTATAACTGCCTGTGCCGGGTGAAGCCTGGCGCTGGAAGCAGTGGCCGCGCAGCGCGAGCGTGTGGAGCTCGCTCTGGATGCCCATCGCGCGCATCTTTTCCCAGGTTTTCACCGAGTTCATAGCAGCCCAGGTATCATCGTCACCGTGAATCAGCAGCATCGGAGCGGTATCCAGGTCGAAGTTGAATTCGGGAGCCAGAAGGTCGCCGTCCTCATTGCCGCCGTGGGTGTTCGTCTCCACCAAACCGTCAGTAAGCGCGTAGGCGGGATATATGCCGATGCCCCACTGCACCTTGCAGGAGACCGTCTTGTCGATCTTGTCCACGGGCAGGTAGCTGCTCTGACGCGAGGATGTCACTCCCATAAGGGTGAGATGGCCGCCCGCGGAAGAGCCCATTATGCCTATCTTGTCGGGATTCAGGCCCCTCGATTCGGCTTCGCTGCGGACTATGCGGATCGTACGCTGGAGGTCCTGCCAGGCGGTGGTATGCTTTGCCAGGGGCGCCTCGGGGCGGGGGCAGCGGTACTTGAGCGTCACCACAGTCACGCCCATCGCGTTCAGATAGCGCCTTGCCGGTGCCACCTCGAAGTCCTCGGGCTTGTTATCCATATAGCTGCCGCCGGAATAGATGATCTGGATGGCGTCAGTCTTGCGTACCGCGGGAATATGCCACTCGATGAAGGGCTTGTTCTGCTTTTCATGGAAGCAGGGAGTCTTGCCTTCCGGCCAGATGTCTTCGCGAATCACCTCGGCGCGGTCGGCATCGCTCGTAAAGCGCTCCATCAGTTTGACTTCAGGCTCCACGGGGCCGAAGAAACCGACCTGGGTCATAAACTCCACCGCCCTTTCGAAGCCGTAGCATCCGTGGGCCTTGTTCGGGTACAGATGCAGTTCGGCGGGGATGTGCATACGCCTCAACTGACGATACACCTGAGTCGAGCCGTTGGGAGAATAAGGGTCGAGGCCGCCGTGATGGAAACTCATCGGGCAGGTATGGCCGTCGAACTTGAACACGCTGCTGAGCGTGACGTCCGGACCGTAGCCCTGGCGCGTCGCCCTGGAGCCCTTCTCCGCATCGGAAGTGACATAGGCGGGAGCGTGCGCCACCGCTATGTTGATATGGCAGGGAATGTCGTCGATGGCATCGATCTTCCCGTAGGCCGGAGTCTCGGAACTGGTCGCCAGCAGAAGAGTCAGGTGACCGCCTGCAGACATGCCCACAGCGCCGATATGCTCGGGATCGTAGCCACGTTTCGCGGCCTGGCTGCGCACCAGACGGACAGCCCTCTGGCCGTCTTCCCAGGCGCTCTGGTAGAATGCCAGGTCCTTGGGACGCGGGGTGCGGTAGACGAGGCTCACGCACTGCACGCCCTTTGCCGCGAGCTGTTCGTGCCAGAGGTCGATGAGCTTCATATCGCAGGTGTTGTTGTAGCCGCCTCCCGAGATGAGTATCATACAGGTGCCGTTGAAGTTGGCCGGTTTCTCGAACCACTCCAGATAAGGCATACGGTATTTGTCGGGCTTGAATCCGGGCGCTTTCGACTCGGAAGTCATCGCGGCTATCTGATGGGGCTGCGCGTCGGGCATGGCCTTCTTGGGCCACAGGGGCTGGCGCTCGAGGGCGGCCAGGGGCAGGCTGCACAGGAGCAGCGCCGCAAAAAGAAGTCTTTTCATATGAAAGGCTAGAGTTTTACTTTTACGACGATCTTGTGGATGTGCACCGGCTTGTCGATGGCGATGCAGGGCTTGTGCAGGTCCGAGGGGAAGAGAATCACCCAGTGCTTCCTGTCGGCAACAGCGGCGTGCTCGCCGTGGCTGGCCGCTCCGAAGAACTCGATGTCCTTTTCGGGGTCGTAGTCACTGAGCCTTTCCGTCGCCGCCTCAATGGGAGCAATCCAGATGTGCTCCCGGCCTTCCAGTATGAGCTGGATGTCGGCGTAGTCCTTGTGAGCCTCGTATTTGCCCTCGGCGCGGGAATCATACTCGGAAACCGCCGCGAAACTGTGGGCGGTGATTTCGTGACGCCCAAGAGGAAGGCTGTCCAGGTCGGGGCGCTTCAGGAATTCGGCCGCTGCGGCCCATTCCTCGGGGTTCTTCTTCAGTTGCTGCGCAAGCTGAGCTGCGTCGTTGGCCTCGGAGAGAGGGAATTCGGCCCAGATGCGGGCCAGTTCATTAGTGTCAATCATATATGTGGTCTTTCACAAATTGAATAAACTTGAAAAACAGCTCCTCGCTCTTGTCGCAGCTGGCGCTGGTGATGCTGTGGCCGTAGTATTCGTAGATATTGCATTCCACGGTCTTCTGGCCGGCTTTTTTAAGCGCGGCTTCGAAATCGAGGGCCTGGGTATAATGCACCAGGGGGTCGCAGGTGCCCTGGAAGAGCTGCACGGCCACCTGGCGTTTCTTCGGAATCAGGTAAATCGGAGAGACACTGCGGATTTTGCGGACCTTGCCGCCGTAGAAATAGCGCTGCATCGCAGGCGACGGGCCGTCCTTCCAGTACTTGAGCTCGCTGACAAGGTTGTAAGGTCCCGCCCAGCCGGAGAGCACTTTCGCATCCGGTTCCGTCATCGCCATCATCGCGGAGAGATGTCCTCCCGCCGAATGCCCCGCGAAAGCGAGATGTTTCGTGTCCAGATTGTACTCTGCCGCGTGGTCGCGCAGATACTGGACCGCGTCGTGAAGGTCCTGCAGCGTGACCGCGATGGTCGCGCCTTCCTGGCCCTCCAGCGTATACTGGATGCTGACGCCCGCAAGCCCGCAGTATTTTGCGATATACTTCAGCTTCGGAACGAATCCTTTGGGATGGCCGCTGCGCCAGCCTCCTCCGTGTATATGGCAAACCACGGGAGCGGGGCCGTCGACGCCCATTGCCCTGCAGATGTACATCACGAGCTTGCGGTCGGGATATGTCTTGTAGACCACCTCCTCGCAGGGAACGTCCGCGATGGACTCCGGCGTGATGAACGGGGTGCCCTTGTACGGTTCGAAGAAGCCTTCGGGCCTGGCGCCGTCCAGCAGGGACATCACCTTCTTGTCCGCCGTCCAGCTTCCGTCTTCCTGTTGGGTGAGGGAAACGCCGTAACGGCTCGGAGCCCTGTTTTTCTTTGCTTTCTGCCCCATCGCGACCGGAGCCGCCAGGGCGAGAATCAGCGCGAATGCGAGAATCCGTCTCATTTCTGGGGCTTGCGAAGAAGATAGTAAACCACGATGCCGGCCACCGATACTCCGATCATCACCCAAGGGATAATGCTCTGGGGCAGATGGAAGCCGATCTTGTCGACGCAGATATAGGTGGTGCAGATGCCCGTCATAAATGCGGCGGGCAGCATTGTAATCAGGTACCAGAGGCCTGCGCGGTGCTTGGTGATCCAGGCCGTCGCAGTCCACAGGGCGAAGCAGGCCAGTGTCTGGTTGGCCCAGCCGAAGTAGCGCCAGATGGTGTTGAAGCCGTTTTCATCGGCGATATTGTACCAAAGAAGCAGGGATGCCACCACGAAAATGGGGATGGCTATCATAAGGCGGTTGGCGTGCTTCTTCTGCTCGAGGTGCAGGAAATCGGCCACGATGAGACGGGCGCTGCGGAAAGCGGTGTCGCCGCTGGTGATGGGCGCGGCAACGACGCCCAGAATGGCGAGGATGCCTCCGAGCAGTCCAAGCCAGTGCTTGGACACGGCGGTGACCACCGCGGGGGCCTGGGTCGCCGTGGTGAGTCCCATCTCTTCCGCTCCTCCGTCAAAGAAGAAGTAGCTGGACACCGCGGCCCAAATCAGAGCCACGATTCCTTCCGTTATCATCGCCCCGTAGAACACCGGACGGCCGAGTTTCTCGTTCTTCACGCAGCGGGCCATAAGAGGGCTCTGGGTGGCGTGGAAGCCGGAAATCGCACCACAGGCGATGGTTATGAAGAGGCAGGGCAGGATGGGCTGTCCCTTGAGCAGTCCCTTCTCCGCGCCGAGGTTGCCGAGGCCGTCCCACAGTTCAGGAATGCCAGGCCATTTTATAAAGAGGCATACGCAAAGCGCCAGCGCCATGAACAGCAGCGCGAAAGCGAACAGAGGATAAACCCTGCCGATGATCTTGTCGATCGGGAGCAGCGTCGCTATGATGTAATACAGGAAGATGACGCCGACCCACGCCATGATGGCCAGTTTGGTACCGTCACCGGCGATGTCGCCGAGAATCAGCGCGGGGCTGAACACGAACACCGTACCTACCAGCAGGAGCAGGACCAACGAAAACACAAGCATTATCGCGCTGGTTCCGCGTCCCAGATACTTGCGCACCAGTTCGGGAAGACCCGCGCCGTCGTTGCGCATCGAGAGCATTCCGGTGAAGTAGTCGTGCACCGCACCTGCGAAGATGCAGCCGAAAACTATCCACAGATAGCTGGAAGGACCGAACTTGGCTCCCATGATGGCGCCGAAGATGGGGCCCGTTCCCGCAATGTTCAGGAACTGTATCATATACACTTTCCACGTGGGCATCGGCACGAAGTCGACTCCGTCCGCCTTTGTCACCGCGGGGGTGGGACGGTTGGGGTCGGGGGCGATGCATCTTTCCACTACCTTGCCGTAAAGCAGGTAACCGAGAACGAGAGCGACGAGGCTCAAAATGAAGGATATCATATCTGTCTAGTGTTATTTGCTTTCGAAGAAACTGAAATGGACGCGGCCGTAGACCTTCTCCTTCTTGAAATTGGGGTGAGAGCTGAAATCGTGCCCTTCCCCGTGTTCAAGGATGAAATAGCGTTCCGGGAAGAGGATGTCCTGCGCGAACACCTTGTCGGGCAGGGTATCGAGCCCCTCGAGGGCATAAGGAGGGTCCGCGAAAACTATGTCGAACTTTTCGCGGCAGAGCGGAAGGAAGTCGAAAACGTTGCTGCGCACGCAGCTGACGTTGTCCAGCCCGAGCCTGGCGGCTTCGCGGATGATGAAGGACGCGTTCTCGCGGGCCATCTCCACGCACCATACGTGGCCGGCTCCGCGGGATGCGAACTCGAAACTCACCGCGCCGGTGCCTCCGAAGAGGTCCAGCACCTTGAGTCCGGGGAATTCGTATTCGTTGTCGAGGACGTTGAAGAGGCCTTCACGCGCAAAATCCGTCGTAGGCCTTGCGGCGTACTTCGCGGGCGGCACGATGGTCTTGCCCTTGAGTTTTCCGCCTATGATTCTCATAACGGTTCGACCGTCTTGAAGTAACGGTAAAGCGACATCTCCTCCTCCGGGCTCACGGGACTCGCGAGGCAGATGGTTGAAACCTCGGGATTGAGCTGGAGGGAACGCATCGCAAGGAAGATGTAATACTCTGCACTGGTGAAATCGGGCGCCTCATAGGTGTTGGCGAGAAGAAGCGACTTCCCCTGGGCGATGGCGAGATACAGCCTCCCCTCTTTATGGGAAGCCACTATCTTGTTGTATTCGCTGCAATCGGCAAGATGCGAAAGCACCACGAAGAGCTCGGGAACGCCTTCCCGGCCGGGTTTCGCGGCATATACCAGCACCGCCTCCCATTCGGGCGCCTCCACCCAGCGCACATCGTCATCTGCGTCAAGCAGGACAACCTCGGAAAGTATCTCCCGCGCTTTGTCCTGCCTGAAAAAGTTTTGCGGCACCAGGGTGCACTTGCCTGTGAGGATGCTTTCCGCCACTATTCCCAGTTACCCGCGTTGTTGTTAGGAGCGTCAATGGAACCCACCTGCAGACCGACATAGCGGTTCTGGTCCATCTTCTCGTGGTCGAGATTGATGCGCAGCTGGTTGTCGAGGCCCTTGAGCAGAAGCTTGTAGGGCATCTTGGCTTCGAACAGAGGCACCTGCACGCCGGAAACCTGGCGGGTGATGGCGGCCATTATGACCGAGTCGCCTCCGGAGAACGGAATGAATGCCAGGGAGTCGACGCAGAAGTCGCTGCGGTCCTTGAAGAGGGTATCCTTGACATTGATCTTGTTCTCGATGGAGAAGATGAGCAGATTGTCGCCGTCAAGGTACATCTGGTACATCTGCTGAGGGGTGATCTTGCGGTTCTTCTTCTTGATCTTCTCGGTGTGGGCCACGGCGAGGGAGTCGTCGAGCGAACCGATCTGCATCACCACGGACATCTTGCCGTTGTTGTAGAAATCCTTGAGGGAATCGACGGTGGAGAGGAACTTACCAGTTTCACTCTTGTAAGCCACCTGCAGCGTACGGATGTCCTTGAGCCTCTGGATGGCGAGTTCCGAACGGAAAGCCACCTGCTTGTTGAATTCCACCGGCTTGAGGATGCTGCGCACTATGGCATAGGTGAGACCCACGATTGCGAAGAGGAGCACCACTTCCACGATTACCTTTACTTTCTTGTCCATATCGATACTTTAAAAATATTCTTCAAATCCGGACAAAGTTAAAAAAAGATTGCTTCAATTGCAATAATTCTTTGTAAATTTGCTTCGTTATGCCGAGCCTGGACGCAAGGAACATAGCGGCGCTCTCGGAGCTCCTCGAAAGTTGCGGCGATTTCACCATCGTCACGCACACCCATCCCGACGGGGATGCGGTGGGAAGCACTGCCGCGCTGCAGGAATTCATCGCCGGAATCCCCGGCAAGACCGTTCACGCGGTAGTTCCCGACACTCCCCCCTTCACCCTGGATTTCCTTTGCGAAGGCAGGGGCTTCGTCGACGCGTCCAAACAGCCCGGAGAGGCGGCCCGTCTGATTGCCGGCTGCGATGTGCTCATCTGCTTGGATTTCAACGCTTTCAGGCGTACGGAAGGCCTCGCTCCCCTGCTCGCTGCAAGCCCCGCCCGCAAGGTGCTGATAGACCATCACCTCAACCCCGACAGGGACGCATTCGATCTCTGTTTCTCCTGCACCGAAGTCTCTTCCGCCTGCGAACTTCTCTACGAAGTCCTGAAGGCCCTGCCGCGGGTTGGAGGCGACCCCGCCAAACTGCCTTACGCGAGCCGCTACGCGCTGATGACGGGAATGACCACCGACACCAACAATTTCGCGAACTCGGTCTATCCCGGGACTTTGCGGATGGCGGGCGAACTGATTGAAAGCGGAGTGGACCGCGACGACATAATAGACAAGCTCTACAGGCAGGACCGTCCGCAGAAGATTCACGCTTTCGCCGACCTTGTCGGCAATCACCTGGAAATCCTCCCCGGAGGCATCGCCTGCATCTATATGAGCGAAGCGATGAAAGCCGCCTACGACATCGCCGAGGGCGAAACCGAAGGGCTGGTGAACATACCTCTCGGCATAGCGGGAGTGCGGATGAGCATCTTCGCCCGCGAAGAGAACGGACTCGTCCGCGTGTCGCTGCGCAGCAAGCCCGGAACGTCCTCCAACGATATGGCGGGGCGCTTCTTCCACGGAGGGGGCCACGAACTCGCTTCCGGAGGCAAGATCTACATTCCGGACGACATCCCCTGCGAGTCGGCGGCGCGGGATTACATCGCCGCGGCCGCGGCACGATTCCTGCAAGACGAGGGAGGGTCTGAAAAATGATGAGAATGAAGAATATGATATTGGCTGCGGCGCTTGTGTTCGCCCTTGCAGCCTGCGGAAAAGAAGCGTCGGAGGGAAAGAACGACGATGCGAAGAAGGAATTCGACGCCTGGATTGCGAAATACCATCCCGGCATCCAGCCTACGGCGCTCGGATCCTACATACTTGAAGAAGTCGAGGGCACGGGCGCTCCCGTGGCCGATTCGGCGTACGTGCGCGTGAGAGTGACGGCAACCCGTCTCGACAGCACCGTGTTCACTACCACCGAAGAAAGGGTGGCGAGGCAGCTCGGACAGTACAGCAAGGCCAATTACTACGGCCCCACCGTCTGGCGTCTCTCCGACAACGGCCTCTACGCCGGCCTCGAGGAACTCGTCAAGAAGATGAAGATAGGAGGCGCGATGACCGCCGTCATCCCCGGCTGGCTGAACACTTTCAACCGATACAGCAGCCCCGAGAAGTACATTCAGAAGGCTTCCGGCAACGACTACATCTTCTCGTTCCGGATCGTGGACGCTTTCGACGACGCCGACAGGTGGGAAACCGACTCCCTCTCGAGGTTCCTCGCGGCCAACTATCCCAACGCCGTCAAGGACACTACCGTGGAAGGATTCTGGCACGTGGTTCTCGAACCCGGACGGGCCGGCGAGAAGTATATGGCCGACTCCACCTTCTACATCGATTATGTGGGGAGCAGGCTCGACGGCACCATCTTCGACACCAACCTCGCCGACAGCGCAAAGGTGGCGGGACTCTACAGCGTGGACAAGTCCTACGACTCGCACAGGATCTACCTCGACGACAAGGACTACACCAAGAACACCCTCGGCGGATCCAGCGTCATAGGCGGTTTCGCCCGCGGCCTCGCAATACTCCCTCCCGAAGGCAGGATACTGTGCTTCTTCACTTCCTCCAACGGCTATGCGGCAAGCGGCAGCGGCAGCATAATTCCGGCCTTCTGTCCCCTTTGTTTCGAGATTATTGACACCGAGGAGGACTAAAGGATGGAAGAACGCACGGCAGGACGCGCTCCGACCGAACTCGGCACACGGAAGATAAGCACTCTGCTGCGCGAATACGCCGTCCCCGGCATCATCGCAATGACGGCGAGCTCGCTGTACAACATCGTCGACAGCATCTACATCGGACATATCCCCGGAGACGGAGCGCTCGCGCTCACCGCCCTCGGCGTGTGCTTCCCCCTGATGAACCTCGGCACTGCCATCGGCACCCTCGCCGGCGTTGGCGTATCGACCCTCACCTCCATCCTTCTCGGACAGAAGAATTATGTCACCGCGAACAAGCTCCTGCCCAACCTGGTGACGCTCAACGTGGTGCTGGGAGGCCTGTTCTCGCTGATCACCCTGCTGTTTATGGGTCCCCTGCTGCGATTCTTCGGAGCCACCGACGCCACTATCGGTTTCGCCCGCAGCTATATGCTGGTGATAACCCTCGGGTTCATAATAACGCACCTGTATTTCGGCCTCAACGCGATGTTGCGCGCTACCGGGCATCCCGCCAGGGCGATGAGCCTGACGCTGTTCACGGTGCTGCTGAACGCGGCCCTCGACCCGGTCTTCATCTTCGGATTCGGAATGGGAGTGCAGGGAGCCGCCGTGGCCACCGTCCTCTGCCAGCTGCTTTCGCTCATCTACTGCCTCTGGTATTTCTCGTCGCCCGACCGCAACGTGGTGCACTTCGGCAAACGCATCCTAGGTTTCAGCTGGAAGATCGCGCGGAACACCCTCGGAATCGGCCTCGGCCCCTTCCTGATGAACTGCGCCGCCTGCCTCGTGAATATGTTCGTGAACCATCAGCTGCTGGTATACGGCGGCGACTACGCCATCGGGGCGCTGGGCATCATCGGCCGCTTCACCTTCATGTTCATAATGATCATCATGGGCCTGAACCAGGGAATGCAGCCAATCGCGAGCTACAATTTCGGAGCGGGCAACGGACTTCGCGTAAGGGCCGTATACCGTCTCACAGTATTCTGGGCCACGGTAGTCGTGACTCTCGGGTTCCTGTTCTCGGAACTGCTGCCGGGGCTCTGCTGCGGCATCTTCACGAACGATCCCGAGTTGAAGGCGCTCGCCGTCCACGGAATGAGGATGATGAACATAATGCTGCCCGTCATCGGTTTCCAGATAGTATCCACCAATCTTTTCCAATGCCTCGGAATGGTGAAGCAGAGCGTTTTCCTCTCGCTCAGCCGCCAGCTCATCTTCCTCCTCCCCTGCCTCTGGCTGCTGCCGCTGCGCTGGGGCATCGAAGGAGTCTGGCTCAGCTACCCGGTTTCCGACGTCGTCTCCTTCGCGGTGACGGCCGCTATGGTCGCATACCTCGTCAAAAAACTCAAAGCAATTGAAGAAGCAAAGAAAGCATAGCGTTCCCGCGATAGCAGTCGCCGCAGCGGCCCTGGTCGTCATCCTCCTGGTGATTCTTCCCGGAAGACGCGGCGGAGACGGCGGACGGCGCCCTGCCAAAGTGAAGGGCATCAATGCCGTGCTCACCAACGAGATGTCGGACATTCCCGAACTGGCGGGCCTCGACAAGGACATTCGCAACTTCATGCAGCGCTGGTGGGTGAAGGGAATGCAGCTCAGCGTCATGCGTCACGATTCCCTTCTATATTCCAAGGGCTACGGCTGGGCCGACAAGGAGAAGGATGTCAGGATGGGGCCGGGCAACATACTTCGCGTGGCCTCGGTGTCGAAGCTCATCACCGCCACGGGAATAATGAAGCTCTGCGAACAGGGCAGGCTGAGCCTCGACGACAGGGTTTTCGGCCCCGGAGGCGTACTGGAGGACGATGAATTCGACGCCGCCATCAAGGACAAGAACTATTACAGGATAACGGTGGAGGACCTTCTGAGGCACGAAGCGGGCCTGAGCATCCGCCGCGGCGACCCGATGTTCACCACGCGCGACCTGATGTACATCTACCATCTCAAGAAGGCCCCGGACAGCCGCGAAATAACGAAACTCGCCTTGCAGCGTAAGCTCTCCTATCTGCCCGGCACATCCTGGGAATATTCCAATTTCGGGTATCTGCTCCTCAGCCTCATTATCGAGAAGAAGGGAGGAGCGCCCTACGAGAAGTGGATGAAGGAGAACGTTCTCGAACCGGCAGGATGCGCCGATATGCATCTCGCGCATAATTATTATAAGGAGAAGTACCCCAACGAGGTGCGCTACTATATGCAGGACAACGACCCTCTCGTGCCGGAATTCAACAACAGCGGCGATTCGGTGGCGCGGTGCTACGGCGGAAACGACATCCGCGGACTTCTGGGCGCTGGCGCCTGGGTGGCTTCAACGGCCGAACTCGCGAGGTTCGTGGCTTCCATCGACGGACGCAAGGAGGTTCCCGACATCCTGTCCAGGCAGAGCGTAAGGCGGATGACCGCCTTCTCCGACGACCACAAGTTCAGCCTCGGCTGGAATTCCACCGACCCCGAGCAGGGCTGGCAGCGCACCGGTTCGCTCTCCGGCACAAGCGCGTTCGTGATGTACTACCCCGACGGCGAATGCTGGCTTCTCGTAACCAACACCCACGCGTGGAAGGGGCCGAAATTCTCCCGGCAGCTCCGCGAACTCGTCCGCGAAAGCCGCAAGCGCTACAGCGCAAAATTCCCTTCCAGAAATTTATTCTAGGCGTCCATCGCCTGGCAGGCGGTGATTGCTATCATCTTGTAGACGTCGTCCACCGAGCAGCCGCGGCTGAGGTCGTTGACCGGCTTGGCGATGCCCTGGAGGATGGGACCTATTGCGTCGGCGTGGCCGAGACGCTGGATGAGCTTGTACGCGATGTTGCCGACTTCGAGGTTGGGGAACACCAGCACGTTGGCCTTGCCTGCGATGTCCGAACCGGGAGCCTTCTTGGCACCGACAGAGGGCACCAGTGCGGCGTCAGCCTGAAGTTCGCCGTCGATCTTGAGCGCGGGATCGAGCTCTTTTGCGAGACCCGTCGCCTCGATGACCTTGTCGACCACTTCGTGCTTCGCGGAGCCCTTGGTGGAGAAGGAAAGCATCGCGACCCTCGGATCCTTGAATCCTGCCACGCTGCGGGCGGTACGGGCGGTGCATACCGCTATCTGGGCAAGCTGTGATGCGTCCGGAGCCGGAGTCACCGCAACGTCGCCGATGACCAGGACGCCGTCCTCGCCATATTCGGGAGCCTGGGTGATCATAAGCATCGCGCCGCTCACACAGGAAATGCCCGGAGAGCATTTGATGATCTGGAGCGCGGGACGAAGAGTCTCTCCCGTAGTGGAGAGCGCTCCGCTGATCTGTCCGTCGGCATCGCCGCTCTTGATGATGAGGCAGCCGAAATAGAGAGGATCCAGGACGGTCTTGCGGGCAAGTTCGAGCGTCATTCCCTTCTTCTGCCTGAGTTCGAACAGAAGCTGGGCGTACTCCTCGGTCTTGGGGCTGGTGGCGGGGTCGATGATGGTCGCCTCTCCTATGTGCTTCAGGCCGAGCTTTTCAGCATAAGCGAGAATCTCGTCGCGGTTGCCGATGAGGATGATGTCGGCGAGACCGTCTGCGATGGCGCGGTCGGCCGCGGTTATGGTGCGCTCTTCGAGCGATTCGGGGAGAACTATGCGCTGCCTGTTGGACTTGGCGCGCGCGATTATACTGTCAATCAAATTCATAATATCAGGTTTTAAGATTGCCGACCGGTCGGCAATGACGGTTATTTTGCTACTATGTGCATCGTGTCGCGGGCTATCATCAACTCCTCTTCGGTAGGGATGAGAGCCACCTTGACCTTGGAATCGGGGCAGGAGATGAGAGTCTGCCTGCCGTTGTGGGAATTCGCTTCGTCGTCAATCTTGACTCCGAGCCAGGCGAGCTTCTCGCAGACAGCCTTGCGCAGGAACGCGTTGTTCTCGCCGATGCCCGCGGTGAAGACTATCAGGTCCACTCCCCCGAGCACCGCCGTATAGGCGCCGATGAGCTTGACAATGTCGTAGATGAGCTTCTTGATGACCAGCTTGGCCCTGGCGTCGCCCTTGTCGGCCGCGTCGAGCATATCGCGCATATCCGAACTGAAGCCCGAAAGGCCGAGGAAACCGCTCTTCTTGTTCATTATGTCGGTCATCTCGTCGGGGCTGAGCTTTTCCTTCTTCATAATGTAGGGAATGACGTTGCAGTCGACATTGCCGCAGCGCGTGCCCATTATCATACCCTCGAGAGGGGTGAATCCCATCGAGGTGTCGATGCACTTGCCGTCCTTGATGGCGGTTACTGAAGAACCGTTGCCGATGTGGCAGGTGATTATCTTCGAGTGGTTGATGTCGATGCCGGTGAAACGGGCGCCCTCGCGGGAGACATACTGGTGCGAAGTGCCGTGTGCGCCGTAGCGGCGGACGTGATACTCCTTGTAATAATTATACGGAAGCGCGTACATATAGGCCTCCTCGGGCATCGTCTGGTGGAAGGCCGTGTCGAACACCACCACCTGGGGAACCTTGGGAAGCACGCTCTGCATAGCCCTGATGCCGAGAAGATGGGCAGGGTTGTGCAGCGGAGCGAAATCGCAGCATATCTCAATCTTGCGGAGCACGTCTTCGTCCACGAGGCAGCTGCCTTCGAAGAAATCGGCGCCCTGCACTATGCGGTGGCCGACCGCCTGGATTTCGTCGTAGCTGCCGAGCACGCCGTGCTCGGGATCGACGAGGGCGTCCAGGACGAGCTTCATTCCGACTGTGTGGTCGGGAATGGGAAGGACCTTTTCGAAGGGTTCCTTTCCGGAAGGTTTGTGAACTATCCTGCCTTCGGGGAGGGTGATTTTTTCCACGAGGCCTTTGGCCTTGAGACTGTAGTCGGCGTCGCTCTTCATATCCAGAAGCTGGTACTTGATGGAGGAGCTGCCGCAGTTGATTACAAGAATTATCATAGGTATAGTTTATATGTTATTTCCAACATCCTACAAATTTAACAAACTGTTTTGAATTATTTCAGTCCGGAAGCCAAAAATCATAAGGATATTAAAGGCTAATTTTGCGGAAAACCGGAACGGCTATGACTGTCTCGAGAAACATCGTGACGCTGTCGTTTCCTTTCGTTGCGGGCACGGCCCTCGCCACGCTCTTCCACGGCCCGGATCCCGCAGCACTCTCCGCAATATCGGTCCTTGTCGCGCTGCTGTTCGTATGCGTGGCCGGGGAAGGCGGCCGCAAAGCGGCTGGCGCCCTGCTGTTCTTCAGCCTGGGATGCCTCTGCCGGATGGCCGCATCGCCCCTTGACGACGGCTCGGGGCCGGCTTTCGCGGGGAGGATACAGGAATCGCTCCGCACCCTCATAGATTCGGCGCCCTGGCCTCACGAGGGCACCGCTGGACTTCTGCGCGCCGTGCTCACCGGCGGCAGGGACGCTCTTTCGCGGGAGACCGTGGCTGTTTTCCGCGCCAGCGGAGCCTCCCACATCCTCGCTCTTTCGGGGCTGCATCTCGGCATCATCTACCTCATCGCCGGAAAGATGCTTCTTGCGTTCGGAAACAGCAGGGCCGGCGCAATCGCGCGAAGCACCGTCCTCGTGCTTCTTTGCGGCTTCTATGCCATCGTCACAGGCGCATCGCCCTCCATCGTGAGAGCATTCCTTTTCATCTGCATCAACGAGGCGGCGGCGCACAGCCCAGGACGGCGGAAGAACGGCATTACGGTTCTCTGTACCGCCCTTTTGCTGCAACTGGCGTTCAAGCCGACGGTGATTTCTTCCCTTGGGTTTCAGCTCTCCTACCTTGCGATGCTGGGCATCTTCACGCTGTATCCCACGCTCGAAAGCTGGTACCCGAGTTCCCGGCGCTTACGCCGCGACCCGTTCGCCTGGATATGGCACAGCGTCGCGCTCACCCTTTCCTGCCAGGTCTTCACGGCGCCCCTGGTATGGTTTCGCTTCCACACTTTCCCGAAATACTTCATACTTACCAACCTGATCGCCCTGCCGCTCACCTGGGCGATGGTCGTGTGCGCTGTCGTCACGCTCGTGCTGCTGGCCGTGGGACTTCCCGTACCCCTGCTCATAAAACTGACGGACACCCTGGCGCACGCCCTCGTCTCTGCCCTGGAAATTATCGCTGGGATGTAACTGCTGCCGCAGCGGGAGGTGGAAGGCGGCTGGCGGATAAGTAATTGAGTATCAGTGAATAAAGCTATTCCTTCTACCCCAAAAACGGCATAGAAGGAATAGATTAAAGTATTGTAAATCAGCTAGTTGGCCGCCAGGCAAAGAGATTGCCGATCGTGTCGGCAATGACGGTGGACGCTTCCACCGCGCGTGGGTATTTGAGGAGCGAAGCGACGAAGGCGTCATCAGGCGCCGTGGCGTAGCTGTCGAGCGATGCGAGACGCGAAGCCACCCAGGTTCTGCGAAGCAGGTTCTGGCATTCCCCCTGACTA
>JAGABD010000043.1 GCA_017614795.1 Bacteroidales bacterium | reverse complement strand
GAGGCAACGATTAAGGCCATCGACGAAGACTACGACGTAGTAATGTGGGAGAAGCACGGCGTATTTGCAGTAGATGTAGACATTATGGATGCCTTCGACCAGGTGGATGTCCTCAACAAAGCGGCTCAAATCTACATCGCGAGCAAAAATATGGGTTTCGAGCCCGAAGGAATGACGGATGCCCAGATGAAGGAGCTCAGCGAAGCATTCTCGTTACCGAAATAGTCCCGGGTCACAAAAATTCACTTACTGTAGAGAGAAAAACTACAAACCAATATGAAAAAGACATTTTTACTTATAACGATGCTTCTGATGGTTGTCGGAACATCCGCACAACCCAGGGTACAGAACCGTCGCAGCAACGACCTGCGCCATAACAGAACCGAGCGATACCATAACGGACGCGGCCAGCACGGAAGAGGTCACAACGGTCGCGGTCACGCTGGCGTGGACATCCCTCAGGTCGACATTCCTTGCGTACGCGAATGGCAGGAGCTCTGGAACGGCTGCCACGTTAGGCTGTCCGAATTCCGTGTAAAAGTGGTCGACCATAACGGCAGTACCGTGGTGAGCGGCGAAGAGGTCATCCTGCTCCGCAACGGCAGCTACCAGGTCCGCAACGGCGACATCTGGCGCATCTACGACTGGCGCGGAAGCCACACATCCATCTCCGGACACGAAATCCTCCTCTGGCCCAACGGACTGTATCCCGTCCGCTTCGGCAGCAGCTGGCGTGTTTATACCCCGGAGGGTCAAAGGCTTGTGAGCGTCTGGGGCGACAGGGTTGAACTCATGCGCAACGGCCTCATCCGCTGCGAACGCGCCGGACGTTTCTTCTATTACGACGACAGGGGTAACGAAAGAAGGTAAGTCTTACTTCTTCAATAATACCAGGCTTACCGGCCCCATCAAGCCTGAAGGCGTGAGCGGAGAGTCGGCTCGATAAAAGGGCATCGTGGTATAGCTGTGCTTTTCGGCGCCAGGCTGGGCATCGCCGATCAGGCGGTTCGGCCAAGTGTTTATCACCCTTATCTTAATCGTGTTCACCCCGCGCTTCATGGTACCGGTCCATTCTACTCGATACGGGGCCTTCCATAGGAATGCCACGTGCTCTCCGTTGATAAAGACATCTGCCATCTGTCCGACTTCGCCAAGGTCTATGAAGAGGCCTTTCGCCTTCTGCTTCTTTTTGAGGGTGAAAGTATTGGTGTATGTGGCGATGCCTGAGAAGTACTTCATCGCCGGGTCGTCCGATTCCGTGTAGGAAATAAGTTTGTCGAAAGTACGGATCCCTTCCGGTGCGGCAACGCCGTCGAAAGCAACCTTCCAGGGGCCGTTCAAGGCCACAGCCCCGGCTATTTCGGGGGCTGCATGCGCAGGTGCGGGGGTTCCATTCTTATCAGCTACTACAAAGAGGGCTTGATTGGCCTCCAACTGCAGTTTGCCCGCAGAGATAGCATCGGGTAAAATCTTCCCCGTCTCCGGATTATATACGGTGAGAACGCCCTTCGCATCACGTAACTTGAGCTGTGCATCAACTGCGTTGTCGCTGAAGTTGCGCACCCAGTAGATTTCCCTGTCGCCGTCGGAGCGGTGGACAAACTTAATGTCTGCGGGGGCCGAATAGACAAAATCGGGCTCAACGCCGTTGTCTTTCAACACGTCAGCCAATTTACTCTTGAAAACATTCGGGCGTCCGGACTTCCAAACATCAGCCACCAGACGGTCAAACTCTTCCTGACTGTCTGTCAGGCCTGCAGGGGTTTCAGGTATAATTCCGCAAATAACCGCTCCCGCCTTGGCAAGTTCGTCCAGTTTGCGAAGCACCTCGATGGACATAGTCTTGCAGTGTTCTCCCAGCACAAGCACCTTATATTGCATACCAGAAGGCGTGACTATGGAGCCATCCTTCACGGAAAGAAGATTCTTCAGGCCATAAGGATTGATAAAGTCGAACGAATAGCCCTCCGGGATTGCCGGAAGTTCGTGTCCGTAAATACCTGTAATATTTTTTAAAATACTACTTTTTTCTCCAGGCGGATATCGGCGGAGGAAGCGCCGATGAGGATGCGATAATCGCCCGGGGCGACTGTCCAGGAGTGGGTGTTGACGTCGTGGTAACTGAAAGCGTCGAGCCCGATGTGGATGTTGTATGACTGGGTTTTTCCTGGCTGGACAAGTTGCTTTTCATAGCCCTTGAGTTCCTTGTCCGGACGCTGAACAGCGGGGTTGACAGGCGCCACATAAAGTTGAGCCGTCTCCATTGCTGCAACCTTGCCGGTATTTCTCACGGTAAAGTGTACGTCAAAACCGTCACCGGTCTTCTCGACAGAAATATCGCTATACTCAAAATTGGCATAACTCAGGCCGTATCCGAAAGGATAGAGAGGTTTGACGCCAAAATGCTCGACGCCGCGATATCCAAGGAAGATTCCTTCGCCATAAAGAATATATGGATATGCGTCCAGGCTGTTCCCATAGCGGGCTGCGGCCTTGCGAGGCACGATTCCATACCACTTCTGGGCGGGATTCTTCTCGAGGGAACCCCAGAAGGTAAACGGAAGCTTCCCCGAAGGAGACACCTTTCCGGAAAGAATGGCCGCAAGGGCACTTCCTCCTTCTTGTCCGGGGTACCAGGTCAGCAGGATGGCCTTTACCTTCTCCGCCCAAGGCGCCAGGTCGAATTCTCCGCCGGAATTAGCCACCACAATCACATTGGGGTTATGGGACGCAATGCTTGAAATCAGCGCATCCTGGCCGTCCGGCAGGTTGTAAGTGCGGTCGAGGTTTTCGCCTTCCGTCTTGCTGTCAAACCCTACGCAAACAACAACAGCTCCCGCTTTCTTTAGCAGTTCGGGGGCCGGGGATTCCTCAACTGCCACATTCCATTTCTTTCCGAGATTCTGTAGGCCGGAAGCAGGCGTCACGCCCTTCCCTTCCCCTGGATTCACATAGCCTGATCCTCCTCCGCACGCCAACACCTTCGCATTGGGGCCGGTTACTACAATCAGATTCTTTTTGCCGGTCTTCAACGGAAGAATACCGTCTTTATTCTTCAAAAGAACCGGGCCTTCCAGGGCAATTTCATACGCTCGCTTCTGCGACAGCGCAGGATCTTCGGCTGAAGGATCGGCCTCCAACTTGGCGTCCAGAAAGCCAAAAGCGGACAAGGTTTGCAGGATATGCCGGCATTTTTCGTCGATATCCGACTCCGAGATTACTCCGCTCGCCAGAAGTGCCTTCAAATCATCCGGCTTGGACACATAATTCCGGGGCATCTCCAAGTCGGCGCCACCTTTGATGAAACCCAGCGTGGAATAGGTGGAAGCCCAGTCGGTCATAACAATGCCCTCGTGGCCCCAGGCGCGGAGATTCTCCTTTATCAGCCAGGGGTTTTCGCCTGCGTAGACGCCATTGACCGGGTTGTAACTAGTCATCACGGCACCTACTCCTGCCTTTTCCACAGCTTTGCGGAAGGATGGGAAATAGATTTCGTTGATGGTGCGCTCATCAGCATTGGAACTTACTCCGTGCCGGTCGTACTCCTGCTGATTAAGCGCAAAATGCTTGATGGTGGCAACCACGCCCTGATCCTGCACGCCACGGATATAACTTGCTGCTGTCTCGCTTGCCAGGTAGGGGTCTTCGCCATAATACTCGAAATTTCGGCCGCAGAGGGCGCTGCGGTATATATTCGCTCCAGGGCCAAGAACAATCTGAACGCCCTGATGACGGGCGGCACATCCGATGCCGGCACCCATCTCGTAAACGACTGAACGGTTCCACGTGGCAGCCACAGACAAACCACAGGGATAGAAGGTGCTCTGAACATCCTTTATTCTCTTATTCGTGACGCCCTGGGGACCATCTGCCATACGCACAGAAGGGATACCCAGCCGGGGGACGGCCAAAGTATTGAATCCGTCCACCTTGCCGGAAATCATTTCGATCTTCTCGTCCAGGGTCATCTGCGACACAAGCTTCGCCGCACGGTCTTTGTCCACCTGCCGTACAGCCGGCGCAGCCGCCAATCCAATGCTTATCAGCATGGATGAGAAGAATAAGAAGCAAACTCTGAGCATTTTATTACTTCACCAACGCTTTCACCGCGCCCATAGGCAGGGCGACGCAGACCAGGTTCAGGCGGGAATTGATCTCGTCGTAGCGGAACTGCATCTTGGGGTTGACGCTGCCGTCCTTGCGGAAGTAGTGCTTCCACTTGATATACTTGGGGAAGTCGGAGAAGCGTTCGACCGAGAGGTTCGAGGGCGCATACACCTTGACGAAGCCGTCCAGCGCCTCGAAACGCACTGTGTAGCTGATCGCCTCCACAAAGAAGGTCTTGCTCAAATCCACGCTGGTTCCGGAAATGGCGATGATTCCGCCTTCCTCTTCCTTGTATTCGGTATTGTAGTAGCAACGCTTGGGGTCGTCGCTGTTGCGCTGGTAGGCCAGGAACAACTGCCCGTCGATGAGTTTGCGCGAAGCGCTGTCAACCTTCACCAGCACGAAATCGGCTCCGTCGGAGGCCTTGAAACTGCCGTCGGGCTGAAGGGAGAACAACTGCTGGTCGAAACTATTGAGTTCGACTCCCTGGGCGGCGGCCGCAAGAGACATCACGGCCAGGGCCAGAACAATGATAAGACGTTTCATAAGCTAAACTTCCGTTGCCGCCTCGAATTCGTGGAGGAACCTGAGGTCGTTCTCGAAATAATGACGCAGGTCGTTGACCTGCCACTTGAGCATCGCGATGCGCTCCAGACCCATGCCGAAAGCGAAACCGCTGTACTTCTTGGAATCTATTCCGCTGGCTTCCAGCACGTTGGGGTCCACCATTCCGCAGCCCATAATCTCCAGCCAGCCGGTACCCTTGCAGATGTTGCAACCCTTTCCGTGGCAGATGTTGCAGCTCACGTCGACCTCGGCCGAAGGTTCGGTGAAGGGGAAGAACGAAGGACGCATACGGATCTGGGCGTCGGCGCCGAACATTTCGCGGGCGAAGAGCAGAATCGCCTGCTTGAGGTCGGCGAAAGTCACGTTCTCGTCGATGTAAAGCCCCTCGATCTGATGGAAAATGCAGTGCGCACGGGCGCTGATTGCCTCGTTGCGGAAAACTCGTCCGGGGCAGACCACGCGGATGGGAAGAGGCCTCTTCTCCATTGTACGCACCTGCACGGAGGAGGTGTGGGTACGGAGAAGCAGCGGATTAAGATGTCCCGCGGAGATGAAGAAAGTGTCCTGCATATCGCGGGCGGGGTGGTTCGGAGGAAAGTTGAGCGCCTCGAACACGTGATAGTCGTCCTCGATTTCGGGACCTTCCGCCACATCGTAACCGAATTTGCGGAAGATGTCCACAATCTCCTGACGCACGATGCTCACGGGGTGGCGCGAACCCAGTTCAAACTGCTCTCCCGGAAGCGAAAGGTCCTGCGAGGGGCCTTCGGCCGATGCGGAACCTTCGGCCGACGCCTTGAGTTCCTCTATCCTGGCGAGGGCGGCCTGCTTTAGTTCATTGAGCGGACGGCCGAACTCCGCCTTCTGCTCGCGGCTCACCTCACGGAACGCCTCGAAGAGGGCTGTTATCTCGCCTTTCTTGCCGAGAAAGTGCACACGCGCTTCTTCCACTTCCTTTTCGGTCTTGCACTTGAGTTCCTTCAACTCTGCAAGCACCTTTTCTATATCTGCTCTTGTCATATTACTTCTTTTCTTCCTTTTTCCCGGCCCTCTTGTCCCTGGCCTTCTTGCTTCGGGCGGCGCCCATCTTCAGATACTTGTTCCACTGCTGCTCGTTCAGTATCTTGTGAATGGCGTTGTAGGTATTTTCCGTCCACTTGTCCTGAACCATTATGTACAGGTCCGGGTTGGTCACCTTCGCCTCGCCCAGCTGCTTGAGTTCGTCCCTCATTCCCTTGAAATCCGACACGAGAATGGAATCCAGGTAGAAGACCTGCCATTCGGCCAGTTTCAACTGCTCGGTATACTTGTCCAGCTGGTCCTCTATGGCCTCGTAGAACTTCTTTTCCTCCTCTTCGGGAGAAAGAGGTCCGCCCGGTTCCTCCTGGGCAAGAAGCGCCGTGGGAAGCAGGGCAAGCATTGCCGTCAGTATGTGTTTGAGCGCCTTCATCGGTAACGCCGCAAAATTAACACAAATTTACTTTTCTTCTAAAACATTTCCGGCAAAATGGGCCACCGCTTCCTTCCAGACGTCGGTGTAGCCCGGCCAGCCGATTTCCACGGGAAGTCCTTCGGAGTATTCGCTGTGCTTGAAGCTGCCATCCTCGTTCTGGGCCTTCACGTTGCCGTCAATGAACTTCACCAGAAGGAATTCCTCGAGTTTCGTCCAGGCGGCGAACTGGGCCTGAGCCGTGTTCACGGTATGCCTGGTAAGCAAACGGCGTGCCTTGCGGAGGCGACCCTTCTTCAGTAGTTTCGCGATTTTGGCGTCAAGTTCGGGCACGGCGCCGAACATCTGCTCCTGCTCGAAAGAATCGGCCGCGCACCTTACGTGGGGCGCCATCTGGTTGTACATCTTGTAGCAGGCGTTCGCGACGCGGTTGCAAATCCAGAACTGCGCCTTGGGGCTGTAGTGGAGCAGGTCGCCGTTGCCTTCGCGCAGGCACTCGGGCACCTTGCGTGTATTTACATAAATGGGCGTCAGATAGCTTGTGGCCGCATCGTCGGTGCCGAACCAGACAAGCGCCCCTGCCACGTCGGGAAGCCATCCGCGGGCCTGCGCCACGAACCAAAAACCGGTCTGCTGGGTGGCGATCGCACGCTCGTTCACGTATTTGTGTCCGTTCCACTTGAAGCTCATAGGCCTCCAGCGGTAAGGCAGCGCATTTCCGCCGGCGCCGATATCCTTCGTCATATCCATCGGGGTGCCCTCGAAGTGGTCACGCATTACGTCGGCAACGTCCTTGACTGTTATCTTGCGCGAAGGTTTCACGAAAAGAGGCATCTCGCCCTTGAGGTCGTAACCCATCGCATAATGCAGCCAGTCCGATGCGGGGCGGGTGATCTCCTTGCCATTCTCCTCATAGGTGAACTGACCGTCGCAGAGAATGTTGAAAGCGCTCCAGGCGCGGGCGCCGCAGGCACGGGCGCCGCCGAAATCGAGGGGATTATAAGCGTCGCGGAAGCTGAAGTCCTCGTCGCTGCCGCTGTACCAGCCCTTGCTGCGCGCAAATTCAACCACGTCGGGTGCGAAAAGCGTGTTCTCGGGATCGTCCATCGGGAAACGGGTGATGCGGGCCTGGTTGGCGTGTGCGCAGATGTATCCGTCAGGTACCCTGCGCGCCACCCACACTATTCCCTTGTTGTCGGAGCCTTTGCCCACGAGATCCATTATCCAAGCCTCTTCCTTGTCAGCGATAGAGAAGGTCTCTCCTTCGGAAGGATAGCCGTAGGTGTTCGCAAGGTCCACGATTATGTAGATGGCTTCGCGCGCTGAAGCCGCCCTCTGCAGGGTGATATAAATGAGGCTGCCGTAATCCATCACGCCGTTCGTATCCGCCTGCTCCTCGCGTCCTCCCCAGGTCGTTTCGCCTATGATCACCTGCTTCTCATTCATATTGCCCACCGTCTGGAAGGTCCTTCTGACCTGGGCGATTTTTCCGAGAGGCTTGTTGGTGTCCCATTCCACGATGTCGAGGGTGCTCCCCTTGGCGAAGCGCTTCCCGGGACGGAAGTACAGTTCGCCGAAGAGGCCGTGGCTGTCCGCCGCGTACGATACCATACAGGAACCGTCGGCGCTGGCGCCCTTGGAGATTATTACGTTGGAGCAGGCTTCCGCCTTGATGCCGCAAAGGCAGGCGGCCACCGCGATGACAAATGCAATCCTTTTCATAGAACGCAAAGGTAGCAAAAAATAAGGAGACCCCGAAGGGGCCTCCCTATTATGCTGAGAAATACTCTGTTACAGATAGTAGTGGAAACCGAAGCGAATGCCGAAGTTCTGGGTGCCGTAGAATATGGCGCTGCTGCCGGGGCTCACGAGCGCGTTGAAGGTTACGACCTCGTTGTCGACAGTGTGCCAGCCTTCGAACTTGGCGTAGGTCTGGGGCTGCTTGTAGTATGTAAGAGGGGCGAAGGTGACCGCCGCGGTGATGGACATCTGGCCGACGAAGAAATATTCGATGCCCATATCGCCTATAAGGGAGATGGCGGTGCAATAGCCAACATTGTAACGCTCGAGAGGACGGGCGTAAGTCACCTTGTCGATATCCGTTCCGTTGTACTGGTTCAAGATACCCCGCTTTGTGGCGTCGGCATCGAACTGGCAGTAGGGCATTGTGGTAGGGGTCTTGTTCTCGTCGGAGAATTTGTTGCCATACTCGAAGGTCATGGTGCCGCCGCCGGAAGCGAACTGAAGGCCGACACCTCCGACGAACGCGAGATGGCCGAAGGACTTGTGGTACTCCGCCACGGCACTGAGAGCAACGCCCCTGAGCATACCGTGAACGCAGTCGACTTCCTTGTTGGTGGTCGTCGGATCCTGTTTAAACGACACATCATCTTGCACGTATTCCTTGTAGTTCACCTTGCTTCCGCTGAAGCCGAGAGTGGCGCGTGCGGCCCAGTTGTCGGTAAGATGATAACGGAAAGTGAAGTTGACCTTGGGGTCCACTCCAAGGAAATACAATTCGTGCGGATACTCTGCCAGACCCTTGATAAATTCGCCTGCAAAGCCTTTGATTTCAGGCTGATAGCTCGCAAATTCGGACATAGGGTTGTAGGCTACACCGAAAGAGAAATCGCCCTTCTTGGGATTGAAGGCCGATCCCTTGGTCAAATTCTGCGCTCCTGCAATCAGGCAAATGCAAAGCGCTGCTGCGATAAGAAACAGTTTTTTCATTGATTTATTGTGTTAACGATTTTTCGGTCAATCCTTGCAAATATAATTATTATATGTGAAAATCGTAGATTTCTCCGGCATACTTGTCATACAGTTTCTGCGACAGCTTTCTCGGGTTTCCTGCCGGCTTGCTGCGCAGCGCTCCGTGGCTGTGGGCCCAGTCCCATTCGAAATCGAAGCACCATTCCTTGAATGCGCCGAAGTCGAAAGGCTCTCCTGCGACAAGGCTCGCATACAGGCCGTTCACGTATTTCTCCCATCTGGGATAGGAGTATGTGCCGATGAGACCGTTCCAGTCGTGGTTGGAATAGTCGTTCAAGGGACCGCCCCTGTAGCCCCAGGTGCTCACCAACAGGCGGGCGTCGGTCTCGTAATAATCTTTCTCTTCAGGCGTGACACCCCATTCTCGCGCCATTTCAATCCATTTCCCGAGGAGGAAGTAGGTGTCCGAAGCTACCAGTTCGTCCACGTCGCGCGCTATTTCAAGCATCCTCGAGCCGATGGCTTTCACGCCTTCGGCATCTCCCGCGGCATAAGCCTCGCGAATCTTGCCATAAAGCGAGGTGAAGTGGTTGTCGAGGCACTGGCGGGCCCAGTTCACGCAGTCGAAACGGAACGACGGGGTGTCGTGGTCGCCGGCTTTGAGCAGTTCGCCCCAGGCTTCCAGCAAATCCTTGTTGTCGTAGGCCGTGGAGGGGGTGTTCCAGTATGCTTTCCCATCTCTCGAAGGTCTTGCCGGCAGCTGAGAAACCCTGTGGCCGCCTATCTGCTTATGCACCTTTTCGCACAGCAGGTGCCATGCCGCTCGCACGTGTTCGTCTTCCGCTCCGGCGCGGGAATCCGCCATCGCGTTTATCCAGGCCTCGTCGCCGATATGCTCCCAGGCACGGTCCAGCACGTATTCGTACATCATCGGGTTGACGTCCAGCGCCTCCAGCGTGCAGCCTACGCCGACCAGCGACTCGGGGGCATCTTCATACAGCTTGTCCGCACGGGCGCTCAAATCGTAGAAATCGCCCGCTATCATTGTTTCGCCGCCGAAATTGCCGAGGTAGGACCAGATGAAGTCCTGGCCGAAGAAGTTTTCGGTCTGGCGGAAGATTTCCACTTTCTCCACATAGTAGTCGAGCAGCACCAGCTTGCCTTTCGGCACCGGGGAGACATACGCCTTGATGCGCTCCGGCGTCCACATTTTCTTTTTGTTCCAGAACAGCCAGCCCATCTGCAGCCAGACAGCCTCGGGGTCGTTTTCGCTCAGTGTTTCGTAGGTGTCGCGCGAGACCTTCTCCAGGAAGTCCTCTTCCCACGAAGGGGGGTTCATCTCGTTGAAGAGGTCCACCGCATACACGTGGCACGCGTCTCCGTAGATTTCCTTCTGCTTGCGCAGGAAGGTTTTCTGAATCGAGCGGAAAAGAGTGTCGGAGGGGTTGAGGTACCAGGCGTTATGCTCGCCGTCGAAGCCGGCCCAACGGTTGAGCTCCACTATCTGCGCGTCTGGGAAGATGTTCTTGAGCGCAGCGGGCACGTGGCCGGAGAAGGCGCTGAGAATCGGGGAAATGCCGAGGGCGCTTTCCCTGGCGATTATCTTGCGCTGAAGTTCTTTCTGGCCTTCGAGCCAGCTTTCGGGCAGGGGTCCGTGCCAGCCGTCGATGTTGGTCATACGGTTCCAGGGCAGGAATGCGGGACCTGTGAAGTGGGCGCTGATCTGTTCGTCGTCCAGGCCTAATTCTTTCCAGGTCTCCAGCCAGGAACTCTCCACTCCGGTGTTCGCCAGCGCAAGCGTTACTCCGTGGATGGCCATCCAGTCGATGAGCCTCTCCCAATCCTTCCATTGCCACCAGGGCAGAGTGTAGCCGAAGGTGCAGTAGTTGAAGAAGAAGCGCTGTTCTACAAGCGCCTTCCGGCAGATGCGGCCTTCGACCGCGGGGAGCCTGTGGGGTTCGCGAACCTTGTCCCTTGCGAACCAGGTCAGTTCGATTTTGCAGTTCTGGCGAAGATATGCCCCGAGGCCGACTGCCAGCGAATTGACGTTGTTGCCGCTGATGAGAAGGCGCCCGTCAACCATCTCCAGTGCATAGTAGGAGGTGTCGGCGGGGACTATCTTGAAATCGATATTGCGGCTCTGCCGGGGAAGGATTCTGGCGCAGAGTTTTTCTGCTTCTGCAATTTGGGGATCGTCGGACCATTTGCGTTCCTGGCAGCAGGAGGCGACCAGAACGACGGCTGCGACGAGATAAAGAAAATGCTTCATATCACAAAATTAACATTTCTTTTGCACTTATTCACTACCTTTGTTGTGTTATGAAGAAACTGTTTGCCGCCTGCCTTTTGCTGTGCCTTGTTTCCTGCGGACAGCGGGGCGTGATGAGAGTTTTGACCGTCGAGAATCCGGATGATTATGCGCTTCTGCGTACTCCCTGCGAGGAATTCAGCCCGAAGGAGCTTCGCAGCCGCGCGGTTGCCCGTCTGGCGAAGAGGATGATTGCGACCGTCACCGATTCCACCCAGAACGGCGTGGGCATAGCAGCGCCTCAGGTGGGCGTGAGCAAAAGGCTGATCGTCGTTTGCAGGCTCGACAAGGAGGACGAACCCTTCGTGGCGTATGCGAATCCGCAGATAGATTCGACTTTCGGCGAAATTGTGATTGGCCGGGAGGGATGCCTTTCGATTCCCCTTATTCGCGGCAATGTCCCGCGTGCGTATGGTATAGTGGTGTCCTACGCCTCTCCCGACGGCCTTTCCCGCATCTCCGAAACCGTTGTGGACTATACCGCCCGCATCTTCCAGCACGAAATCGACCATCTCGACGGTATCCTGTATACCGACAGGACCGAAGATACCTATTATCCGACTGAATAAACTTGCGCGAAGAGCCAGGGTGCGCCCAACCTCAAAAATCTAGCGAGGTTAGGCTCATTTTAGGCCGATTTTGCGCCCAACCTCAATATTTTTGCGAGGTTGAGCACGGTGCTGGGATGGAAGGGACGAGATTTGGCCGCCTGCGGCGTCCACATCATCGGAGCTTCCGCCGGCAATCAAATTGCAGGTGAGCCCAAAGGGCTCTAATTGTTAGCTGGGCAGCCCCTGCAAAGGAATCTATCTTGTCCCTTCCGAGATTTGGCCGCCTTCGGCGTCCACATCATCGCTCCGCCTGCGGCGGGGCGTAGCAAAACGACAGAAAGACAGCAAACAAGCAAGCTTGAGCTGTCTTTCTACGTTTTGCGGAAGGGACGAGATTCGAACTCGTGATACGGTTTCCCGTATGCAGGTTTAGCAAACCTGTGGTTTCAGCCACTCACCCACCCTTCCTGATGGGCATTGTTGCCAAACGGGACCGCAAAAGTAGGAATTATTTCTTAATTTTGCAAAAATAGAATTGAAAGAAAAGTGGCGACAGTTTTCAAAATCGAATACCATACACGATGGGGCGAAAGTCTTTGCCTTCTGGCGGACGATAAAATGTACCCGATGACTTGGGGAGAAGGGGATGTCTGGAAGCTCTCTTTGGACAGTGTTCCGAGAGAGTATTTTTACGCTGTAACCGAGGGCGGAATCATCACCCGTACGGAGTGGGAAAAACACCTGCTTTCAAAGCGTTCCGGCAAGAAGGAAATCGTGGACAAATGGATTGACTGCCCCATCCCCGGATGCCCCTTCCCGCGCAAGCATTCGGCCGCCATTTTTGACGTTCCCGGATACCGCGGATCGGGCACTGCAATCCCGGTATTCTCCCTACGGGGAAAGGACGGTTTCGGGGTGGGAGAATTCAATGATCTCCCTACCTTTGTAGACTGGATGAAAAAGACGGGACAAACCGTACTACAACTACTTCCAGTCAATGATACCTCCCGACTTGGGGAGTGGGGAGATTCCTACCCTTACAGTCCCGTTTCCGCCTTTGCACTACACCCTCTTTTCATACATCTTCAGGACGTCGGAGTGAAGCCCGACAAGCGCTTCCGCGAGCTGCAGAAAAAGCTCAATTCGGAGCCCTTTGTGGACTACCCCGAAGTGATGCGTTTGAAGTCTGGGTATCTGCTCGAAGCCTTCGCCCAAAACGGCGAAAAAGACATGGCGAAAGAGACCTTCAAAAAGTTCGAAAAAGACAATGCCGAATGGCTGGGTCCGTACGCCCGCCTGATGGCAGAAAGGTCCGGTAATGACGCTTCATTTTTCCGCTGGGTTCAGTACCATCTGGACAGGCAGTTGAAGAAGGCTGTCGCGTACGCTCATAAGAAAGGTGTTTACCTTAAAGGCGACCTGCCGATAGGTGTCGGCCGCGACAGTGTGGACGCCCATTCTTTCCCGAAGCTTTTCAACCTCGACAGCAGCGCCGGCGCTCCGCCGGACTTCTTCAGCGCCGAAGGGCAGAACTGGGGCTTCCCCACTTACAACTGGGAAGAAATGGCAAAGGACGGTTATGCCTGGTGGAAACGGCGCCTTCGCAAGATGGCCGAATACTTCGACGCCTTCCGCATCGACCATATTCTCGGTTTTTTCCGCATCTGGGAGATCCCTCTTGGGCAAAAGGGAGGCCGCCTGGGGCACTTCAACCCTGCCATTCCTTATGTTCGCGGTGAAATCGAAGCCGCCGGGCTGCCGATTGAGGGCCTCTTTGTAGAAGATCCGCACCACGAAGGAATGTACCATCCTGTCATCAGCCCCGATACTTCCGCTCTCGCTGACTGGCAAAAAGAGCGCTTCAGTGCAATATGGAACGACTTCTTCTTCCATCGCCACAACGAATTCTGGAAGCGCAACGCCCTCACCAAATTGCCGCATCTGCTTTCCGCAACGGGCATGCTTGCCTGCG
>JAGABD010000002.1 GCA_017614795.1 Bacteroidales bacterium | reverse complement strand
TCGCGCAGCGCGACTCGATAGCGAGGGCGGATTCGCTCGCGAACATCCCGCCGCCGGACACGACGAAGATAGGATTCGCCGTGGGCATAAGGAATGTGAAGATATACCGCAAGGATATGCAGGTGCGCTGCGATTCGCTGCGCTACACGGACCTGGACAGCATCGCACGATTCTACCTCGACCCGGTCGTGTGGAACGAAGGACGCAGGCAGTACTTCTCCGACAGCCTCAACGTGCTCATCAGGAACAACGCCGTGGAAAGGGCGAGCCTGATGTCCAACGCTATGATAGTCACGTATGAGGACACGCTTCATTACGATCAGATCAAGGGTGCGGAGATAATCGCATTCTTCGACACCACGGCAGCGCTGACGAGGTTCGACGCGATAGGCGGCGCATCCGCCATATTCTACCTCGAAGAAAACGGGCAGCTTTCCACCGTGAACAAAGTGGAGAGCAAGATGCTGTCGGGCAATTTCCTCGACGGCACGCTCGACCGTATGCACTATTTCGACACGCCTAAGAACGACGCTTATCCGGTGGTGCAGTTCCCCAAGTCGGACCAGTATATCAAGGGATTCAAATGGGTGCCGGAGCTTAAGCCCACGGGCAAGACCAGCATCACCACCCTCACCGTGCGCCAGTCGCAGAGGGCTGAGTACGCAAAGCATCCTCGCGCGAAGTTTAAAGAAACCAATATCTACTTCCCCGGCTATATGAAGAGCGTCTACGCTTCGATAGACGAGAGCCACAAGTCTCATCCGAAGAAGCCGGAGCCGAAGCTCGACAAGGAGATCAAGGCGCTGGATATGGAGCTTGAGAAGAGGGATTCAACGGCGGCAAGGGACACTCTGGCTGTTGTCGACAGCCTCACGCTCGCGGACAGTTTGCCTCTGAAAGATTCGCTGGCGCTGTGCGACTCGCTGGTTGTAAAGGACAGTCTCACGGTTGCCCCTCAGGAGCCGCCTAAGAAGACCTTCAAGCAGAAGTTCAACGAGTGGCGTGAGAGGAACGCCGCGCGCAGGAAGGAAAGGGCCGAGGCGCGCGAAGCGCGGTGGGCCATCCTCGACGCGCGCGACGCTGCCAAAGCGGAAGAAAAAGCAAAGAAGGATGAGGCAAAGGCCCGCGCCAAGAAGCAGAAGGAACTCGATGCAGCGGAGGCCGAAGCCAAAAAGGATCAGGAAATCCTGAACAAATACATCGAATACTACAAACAGAAGAAGGAGAAGGAAAAGAATGGAAAGCATTAAAGACAGATTCCTGCGCTATGTCGCGATAGACACCCAGTCCAACGAAGAGTCTGAGAGCCAGCCGAGCACTGCGAAGCAGTTCGACCTGCTGAAGCTGCTCTGCAAGGAGCTCAACGCGATGGGAGTGGAAGCCACTCTCGACGAGTACGGCTACGTTATGGGCAAAATCCCCGCGAACACTGAGGGCGACATCCCCGCCGTCGGATTCATAGCGCACGTGGACACTTCTCCCGACGCTTCGGGCGCGAACATCAAGCCCCAGATTATCGAGGACTACGACGGCGACCCCATCGCCCTCAAGGGCGTGCCCGGTCTGTATCTCGATCCCGAAGAGTTCCCCGAACTCATAGGCCATAAGCACGAGACCCTCATCACCACCGACGGCACCACCCTGCTGGGCGCTGACGACAAAGCCGGCGTGGCGGAGATTATGGCCGCGGTCGAATACATAGTCGAGCATCCCGAATTCAAGCACGGCCCCATCCGTATCGGCTTCACTCCCGACGAGGAGATCGGCCGCGGGGTCGCGAAGTTCGACGTGAAGCGCTTCGACGCGACCTACGCCTACACGATGGACGGCGGCGAGGTCGGTGAGCTGGAGTTCGAGAACTTCAACGCCGCGGCCGCGACCGTTCACATCCAGGGCCGCAACGTGCATCCCGGTTATGCCAAGGGCAAGATGCGCAACGCCATCCTGATCGGTATGGAGTTGGAAATGCTTCTGCCTCCCGAGCAGCGCCCCGAATACACCGAAGGCTACCAGGGCTTCTATCACCTGATTTCATATAAGGGCACGGTGGAAGAGTGCACCTTCACCTACATTCTCCGCGAGCACGACCTCGACAAGCACGAGCTGCAGAAGGCGACCATACGCAAGTGCGTGAAGGCCATCAACGACCGCTACGGCGAGGGTACCGCGACCGTGGAGATCAAGCACCAGTATTTCAATATGCGCAAGCAGGTGGAGCCGCACTACCGCATCGTGGAGATAGCGATGAAGGCTATGGAAAAGGCGGGCGTGAAACCGAAGGTCCAGCCCATACGCGGCGGCACCGACGGCGCGAACCTGTCGTTTATGGGACTCCCCTGCCCGAACATCTTCGCCGGCGGCCTCAACTTCCACGGAAAAATGGAGTTCGTGCCCGTGCAGTCAATGGAAAAGGCCTACAATGTCATTCTGAACATCATAGGCCTCTACGCTGAGTAGTTTATATACTACTTTCCAGCCAGATACTTTTCCCAGGCCCACGCGGAGGCGAGGGTCTCTTCGAGCGTGCGCTGAGCTTTCCAGCCGAGCTTCTTTTCGCCGATGGTAGGGTCGCACCAGACGGACATCACGTCGCCGGGGCGGCGAGGGGCGATTTTGTAGTTCAGCTTCAGGTTGTTGACTTTCTCGAAGGTGGTGATAAGCTCCATCACGCTGACGGGGCGACCGGTGCCGATGTTGAAGATTTCGTAGTTCTCCTCCATCTTGCCGTCGAGCATACGTGTAACCGCAAAGACGTGGGCCTTGGCGAGGTCGATTATGTCTATGAAGTCGCGCAGGCAGGTGCCGTCGGGGGTGGGATAATCGTTGCCGAAGACGCTGAGGCATTCGCGCTTGCCGATGGCGGTCTGAGTGATGAACGGAACGAGGTTGTTGGGCACTCCGCGCGGGAGTTCGCCGATGAGTGCGGACGGGTGAGCGCCGATCGGGTTGAAGTAGCGCAGCGCGATACCCTTGATGGTCGGGTAAGCCTTCACGCAGTCGCGAAGGAAGTCCTCGCACATCTGCTTCGTGTTGCCGTAGGGCGAGGTCGAGGGCTTGCGCTCGGAGAGCTCGCTGACCGGCAGATGCTCCGGCTCGCCATAGACGGTTGCAGACGAAGAGAAGAGGACGTTGCAGCCCTTGTCGCGCGCTACCTGAAGGATGTTCAGGAAGGAGATGAGGTTGTTGGTGTAGTACTTGAGCGGATCTTCCACCGACTCTCCCACCGCCTTGAACGCGGCGAAGTGGATGACTGCGTCGATCTTGCGGCTGTCGAAGAGCTTACGGACGGCAGCGAGGTCGCAGAAGTCCATTTCGATGAGCGGGAGTTCCTTCCCGGTGATTTTGCACACGCCCTTATAGTTCGTGCGGTCGCAGTTTGAGAAATTGTCGGCGATAACTACGTCGTAGCCTGCCGCATCGAGTTCCACGGTGACGTGGCTGCCGATATAGCCGGCGCCGCCCGAAACCAGTACAGTCTTTTTTGCCATAGATTTTATCTTTCTATTACCATTGCGAATCCGCCGCCGGGAGCGAGGTGGACACCCACGGTCGCACCGTCGTTCACGACGAGAGTTTCAATTTTGTGGTCTTTTCCTATAACGTCCGCATTGATGCCGTCGCGGTAGATCGTGACGAGCCATTCTCCCTGCGGGAGGAAGTCGAGATTGAGGGTGATGTCGCGCTCTTCCCAGTTGGTCATCGCGCCTATGTAATACTTACCTGCCTTTTCGCGCTTGGTCACTATGTACTCGCCGAGCTTGCCGTCCAGCACTTCGGTGGACTCGAAGACGGTGGGGATGGTCATAATGAAATCAAGGGTAGGCTGGTCCTCGATGTAGGCCGACGGGCTGTCGCAGAGCATCACCAGCGGCGAGTCGTAGACTATGTACATCGCTATCTGGCAGGCCCTGGTGCCCTGGCTCATCGGGTGGTTGAAGTTCATCGCATACTCGCCGCGGCTGCCGTTGCGCATAGCGCCCTGCGTGAAATCAATCGGGGCGGCGGCCATCCTGAGGTACGGGATGCTGACCTGATTGCGCGGCATATCCACGTCTATCGTACTCCACTTGCAATTCTCCAAGCCGAAGACGCCCTCGAAGTTCACCACGTTCGGGTAGGTTCTGTTGAGGCCGGTCGGCTTGAGGCCGTGGAAGTCCACTATCAGGCGGTAGCGGGAAGTGATCTCGGCCATTTCATAGACCTGGCTGACGATGGTCTGGTACTGGCCGTCGAAGAAGTCGATCTTGAAGCCGGCCACTCCGAGTTTGGAGTAATAATCGCAGATCTGCTCGGCGTTGTTCACGAACGGGGTGTAGGCCATCCAGAGGATGATTTTCACGTTCGACTCCTGCGCGTAGCCGCATATCTCCTTGATGTCGATGGCGTCCGACTGCTGCATAGGGTCGAAGTCCTTGTACCAGCCGTCGTCCACTATCACGTACTCGATGCCGTTTTTCTCGGCGAAGTCGATATGGTATTTGTAAGTCTCGGTGTTGATGCCGGCCTTGAAGGGAACGTTCCATAGAAGCGATGCGTTCCACCAGTCCCACGTTGAATGGCCCGGAGTAATCCAGCTGACGTCGTCCAGTTTCGAAGGGCTTGCCGTCTGATAGACCATATTGTTGGTCGGAAGGTTCTTGTCCTCGGGGGCATAGGCCACTATGCGCCACGGGTAGCTGCGCGAACCTTTCGTGCGTGCGATGACATCCGAGTAGCCGTCCGGCCTGTTGGCGCCGCCACCGCCCACCTTGAACTTCAGCGGCACAGGCGGGAACTCGGAGGTGAGGCCCTTGGAGGTCTGCTTTACGAACATTCCGGGATAATCCTCCACATCCGATTCCATCATCATCAGGTTACCCACTTCAGGCACCCTGACGAGACACGGCAAGAAGGCGAGATCCTCGCTGGCGCGACCGACTTCGGTCTCCGTATAGCAGGCCTCGAACGATGTTTCGTAACGGTCTTCCCTCTTCGGGACCATAGGGATGACTAGCGGATATTTGTCGGCGAAATTGAACTGGACAGTCTCGTTTTTCACCACTATGTCGTCGGCGAAAGAGGTGACGAAACGATACGCCACGCCGTCGTTGTAAGCCCTGAACTGGAGGATGTAATCGCCGTCGTAGCTGAGGCGGATGTAGTTATACGCCGCTTCGAACGACTCCTGGCGGTAAAGCGGAGCTGTGATCGATTCTGTGCGGCTGCCGCGTGTGTCCTTGCGTATTCTGCTGCCGGCTCCGAGGACACGGCCGTCTTCCAGCTCCATCGCTATCGCGCAGTCCTTGAGGACCGTCACGCCTTTCACTTCGAGGGTGTAACGTGTACTGTCGGTGACGGAAACTGTCACCTTGAGATCTCCCGAGGGGCTTGAAACCTTGAAATCCTTCGCCTGTACGGCAGTTGCGAGGGTCAGAAGGAGGATTGCGGCAAATATCTTTTTCATTATGATGTAACGCGACTGTCTACAAAGTTATCTTTTTTTCGGCATTTCTGAAAGAGACGAAACGCTCTCTTCCCGAAATGTCATTCAGGATTTCCACGTCTGCAAAAACGGGCTCGAGGAGCGCCGCGACTTCACCGCAGAAACGGGCGTTGGCTTCGAAGATGCCCCGGCCGTTTTCGGCCAGAAGTCGCGCCGCGTGCTGCGCCAGGGCTTTGTAGAAACGAAGAGGATCGTCGTCCGGGACGAACAGCGCGAGGTCTGGCTCGTAATCGAGAACGTTCGGGCGCATCTCCGCGCGTTCCGACTCGAGAACATACGGCGGGTTGCTGACGATAATATCGAAAGGGCCCTCTAAGGGAAGGGGCGGAGCCAACACGTCCGCCCGGCG
>JAGABD010000042.1 GCA_017614795.1 Bacteroidales bacterium | reverse complement strand
CGGGCCGTCGGTGGCGGCGACCACGAGGATCGCACCGTCCATCTGGGCAGCACCGGTAACCATGTTCTTCACGTAGTCGGCGTGGCCCGGGCAATCGACATGCGCATAGTGGCGATTGGCGGTCTGATACTCGACGTGAGCGGTGTTGATGGTGATACCACGCTCCTTCTCTTCAGGGGCGTTATCAATCTGATCGAAAGACTTGACTTCGCTCAGACCCTTGGCAGCGAGCACCTTGGTGATAGCTGCGGTCAGAGTGGTCTTGCCATGGTCAACGTGGCCGATCGTGCCAATGTTGACATGCGGTTTATCCCGCTTGAAAACTTCTTTTGCCATAATATTACGTTTAAAAGTTTGTTTACAAAATTAAACCGGCTTTTCAACCGGCTTTTGAGCCGATGATGGGAATTGAACTCATGACCTCATCCTTACCAAGGATGCGCTCTACCCCTGAGCTACATCGGCAATATTTTTGAGCGGGGTAGGAGAATCGAACTCCCATTTCCAGCTTGGAAGGCTGGCATAATAGCCATTATACGAACCCCGCGTGAAGCCGGTTTCCCGCTTCGTAAAAGTGTGGGCAAGGATGGATTCGAACCACCGTAGGCATAGCCAGCAGATTTACAGTCTGCCCCATTTGACCGCTCTGGTACTTGCCCCTTTGTGCCTCAGCTCAGGCACAGAGTGAGCCGATAGGGGGATTCGAACCCTCGACCCCGAGATTACAAATCACGTGCTCTGGCCAACTGAGCTATATCGGCGTATGTCAAAGACTCCCTCTAAAAAAGGGAGTGCAAAGATAGACATTATTTTTGATTCTGCAATAGATTTTGAATCTTTTCCCGCAGAGAATTTTCGTCCAGTCCGAAGATGGCTCGCTGGCGGGATTGAGGGGCGTGCGCGACGAACTTGTCCGCTATGCCTAAACCCTCGACAGGGATGTGTGAACCGAGCCTTGCGAGGCTTTCGCAGACCTCGGAATGGAGGCCTCCCTTGAGGCATCCGTCCTCGGCCGTCACAATATACTTATATGTACGCGCTATGCGCGCGAGGGTTTCTTCGTCGAATGGCTTGAGGAAACGGAAGTCGAACACGCCAACCTTGCCCCCGAAGCCTTGGGCGGCCTTGAGGGCCGCGGTCGCGACCGGCCCTGTCGCGATGATCGCGATGCTGTCGCCGCCGCAGAGTTCCTCCGCCTTGCCGGGCTCCAGTGCCTTGCGGGGAACGTCCTTCCACTTCGCGCCTTCTCCGCATCCGCGGGGATATCTTATGATGAAGGGGCCGTGCTCCGTAGTGGCCGCCGTGTAAAGCAGGTCGGCGAGTTCGGCTTCGTCCTTCGGGGAACTGACGGTGACGCCGGGGATGCTGCGGTATGCGGCGAGATCGAACGCTCCCGTGTGCGTGGCGCCGTCTTCTCCTACGAGACCCGCGCGGTCGAAGCAAAGCGTGACGGGCAGGTTCTGCAGGGCTATATCGTGGATTATCTGGTCGTAGGCCCTTTGCGAGAAGGACGAGTATATGCAGCAGAAAGGCTTGAGTCCGCCTGCGGCGAGGCCCGCGCTGAACGTGGCCGCGTGTTCCTCCTCTATGCCTACGTCGAAGAAGCGGTCGGGATACTGTTCGGCGAACTTCGTGAGGCCGCTGCCTCCGGTCATCGCCGGGGTGATGGCAACTATCGAGTCGTCTTTCGCGGCAAGTTCGCAGAGAACCTCTCCGAGCACGTCCTGGTAGCGGTCGGCGTCGCGCCTGCCGGGAATCTTTTCGCCCGTTTCGGGGTTGAACCTTCCGGGTGCGTGCCAGGTGACGGGATCGGCTTCCGCGGGAGCGTAGCCCTTGCCCTTGCGGGTGATGAAATGCACCACGCGGGGGCCCTTCATGTTCTTGAGCCTCTGCAGGGCGGTCACCACGACACGGATGTCGTTTCCGTCGACGGGGCCGAAATAGCGGAATCCGAAGTTCTCGAAGTAGCCTATGTCCCTTCCGTGCAGCAGCCAGCTGCGAAGCGAACGGTTCCACCTCTGGATGAAATTGCGGAAGCCCCTTTCGCCCAGGGCGTCCCATATCATATTGCGGAATGCGTTGTACTTGCGCGAGGTCGAGATGCGCAGCAGGTAGTTGTGCAGGCCGCCGAGGTTGCGCTCGATGGCTATCTCGTTGTCATTGAGAATCAGCAGCATGTCCGCCTTGCTTGCGCCGGCGTTGTTGATGCCCTCGAAAGCGAGACCTCCTGTTAGGGCTCCGTCGCCGATAAGGGCGCATACCTTTTCAGTGCGTCCGCTCAGGCGGGCGGCTTCGGCGAGGCCCAAGGCCGCGGAGATGGAGTTGGAGGCGTGTCCGGCGACGAAAGCGTCGTAGGGGCTTTCGGAGGGTTTCGGGAATCCGCTGATGCCGCCTTCGGTGCGGAGCGTCCTGAACGCTTCTCGGCGTCCGGTGAGTATCTTGTGCGCGTACGCCTGGTGTCCGACGTCGAAGACCAGCTTGTCCTCCGGCGCGTCGAACACATAATGCCAGCCCACGATGAGCTCCACCGCGCCGAGGCTAGCGCCAAGGTGCCCGGGAGTCACCGCGCAGCACTCCACCATATAGTCGCGGATCTCCTGGCAAAGCTGTTTCAGCTGCCTGAGGTCCAGCGCCTTGAGGTCGGCGGGGCTGTTTATGCTGTCCAGAATTTCGTACATCGCAGTCTGCAAAGATACGAATTTAACGTGAATTCGGCTCGTCGAGCTTCAGCTCGGGGTTGCGGCGGGATGAGCGGGAGAGGGCGAAGGCCAGGGCGAGGGCGACCAGGCAGACTGCAGTGAACATAATCTCGGTGTTCACGGGGGCGGAGGCCGCATCGGCGCCGGGAGCCATCATCTTGCCCGCGAAGCGCTTGAACCCCCATAGGCCCAGGTTCTGCACCCAGTAGATGAGCGCGAAGGCCGTGCCGAGCATCTTCTCGGGAACTATCTTGGGCACGCTCGGCCACATTGCCGCCGGCACGAGGGAGTAGCTGAAGCCCAGAAGGATCATACTCAGATAGCCGAAGAAGGGCTGGCCCGAGGGCGCGAAGCCTATAAGCAGATGCGCGCAGAGCGCGAGCACGGCACCCAGAAGCATCCAGCGCGTGCCTCGTCCCTTGCGGTCGACCATAAGGCCGAAGAGGGGAGCGAACACCACGGTGGCGAAGGGCAGGATGGTCGCCATCATGCCGGCTGCCGTGGCGCTGACGCCGAAGCGTGGCACCAGGATGGCTCCGGTGAACTTCTTGAACGCGATTATGCTGCTGTAGAAGAAGACACAAAGGAGTGCGATCAGCCACCAATTTTTGTTACCCAGGACCTTCAGGACGTCGCTGAACCTAAATGTTTCGTCAGGGGATTGCCGATCGGGGTCGGCAATGACGTTTACTTTGTCAAAGCGAGCGTCGAGTGCCACGAAAATAGCCCAGAAGATGCCGCCGACCAGAAGTAAAGCCAGGCCCACGAAAGCGGGTCGGGCGGTTTCGGCAAGGGTGTAGACGGCGCCGGCCTTCTCACGGATGAGTGCGGGAGCAAGCAGGAATGCCGCTGCGGTGCCGAGGCGGGCTATCGCGAGTTGCAGGCCCATAGCGAGGGCCATCGGACCGGTCTTGAACCACTTGGCTATGCTGCGCGTGACGGCAACTCCGGCAATCTCGCTGCCGAGGCCGAAAATCATACATCCTGCATAGGCGAGGTTAAGCGACAGACTCGGAGCCAGCCCCGCGGTAATTGCCCAGGTGACCAGAGCCGCGCCGCCAACCATCAACCCAACGAAAATGGAACCGGTGATGCGTACGCCCCATTTGTCGAGCAGCATTCCGCAAAGCACCAGGCCGCCGAAAATGCACAGTACCGAGTAGCCGGAAGTGTATTTGCCGTAGGCTCCGGTATCCCAGCCGAGTTCCAGCAACGAAGGGTCGGAAAACACTGCCGACACCGTGCTGAACATATCGTCGAAGAAGTAGGAGCCGAACATCGGCACTACCAAAAGGGCGAGTGCGATCCAGCACACGCCCTTGAGGTTGAAAGCAGTCTTGGCGACTTTATTCATCTTCTTTCTTGTCCTTGACTTCGGGAAGCTCCAAGCCATAGCCCTTGCGCTTGTCTTCTATCTTCAGAAGGAAGGTCAGCAGGAATGCCAGAACGCCGAAGCTGGAGAACACCAGCATAGGGACGGTGTAGCCGCCGGTGGACTGGCGAAGCGCGCCGATGAGCAGCGGAACGAGGCAGAGGCCGATGTTCTGCACCCAGAAGATGAGGCAGTACGCGCTGCCGAGCACTTTCTTGTCGATAATCTTGGTGACGCTGGGCCACAGCGAGGCGGGAACCAGCGAGAACGAAAGCCCGAGAACGAGAATCAGCAGCACCGCGAACCACTGGTGGGGGAATGCGGGCAGCACGAACGCGAAGCTCAGGTGGCAGACTATCATCAGCAGGGAACCTATCATCAACATGCTCGCGCCCTTGCCCTTGAAGGAGATGAACGCTCCGAGGAAGGGAGTGAGGCACATCGCGAGGATGGGGAAGAAGCTGAAGAGGTGCGAAGCTGTGGACGCGTCGATGCCGAGGACTTCCTCAAGGAAGTTGGGGGCGTAACGCTGGAAAGGGAAGATGGCGCTGTAGTAGAGCACGCACATGATTGCCACAATCCAGAACATCTTGCTGCTGAACACTATGCCGAGGTCCTTTACCTTGAATTCTTCCTCCGGATCGGGTTCCTGCGACAGTTTGCCTGCCTCGATGAGCTGGCCGTCGAGCTTCTTGTCCATAAAGGTGAAGACGATGAAGGCGATGAGGCCGATGAGAAGCAGGGCGGTGCAGAAGCCGAGGGGCGCTACAACGCTCTTGCCGAAGGCTCCTGCGATGAGAGGCGATATCCACATCACGGCGAAGACGCCGAGACGGGCGATAGCCATCTCGATACCCATTGCGAGCGAGAGCTCGTGGCCCTCGAACCATTTTGCGATGGCCTTGCTGACGGTGGTGCCGGCCATTTCGCAGCCGCAACCGAAGATCATGAAGCCGAGGCTTGCCATCTTGGCGCTGCCGGGAAGGGCCACCCACCAGCTGTCGAGCCAGCCGCAGAAGGCCGTGGCCTGGAACCAGTCGGAGATGCCGATGAATTTGATTATTGCGCCGCCTACCATGAGCGATGCGGAAAGGGTGCCGGTGAAGCGGACGCCCATCTTGTCGAGGATGATGCCGGCGATGATGAGGAAACCGCAGACGTTGAGGATGAACTCCGATGCGGCGTAGGTGCCGAACACGGTGCTGTTCCATCCGCGCTGGGCCTCGATCATGCTCTTGAGCGGGCTCATCACGTCCACGAACATATAGGCGAAGAACATCATCGACGCGATGAGAATCAGCGCGCCCCAGCGTGCCGCCGGACTGTCGTTGAGGAACCGCCTGGTCTTTTCTATTGCTTTAGCTGCCATAGCTGAATGAAATGCTCGTTAGAAATTAGAACGGAAGGTCGTCGCTGCCTTCATCGGCTGCGGGGGCCTG
>JAGABD010000001.1 GCA_017614795.1 Bacteroidales bacterium | reverse complement strand
CTTCCGCTTTGCCGCTATCGTGGTGGTGGGAGATGAGAACGGCGTAGTTGGTTATGGTCTGGGCAAGGCAAACGAAGTTACCTCCGCCATCGCGAAGGCTACCGAGGATGCGAAGAAGAACCTTGTGAAGGTCCCGGTCATCAACAAGACCATCCCTCACGAGCAGGAAGCCCGTTACGGCGGTGCACGCGTGTTTATGAAGCCCGCTGCCCCCGGTACCGGTGTGAAGGCCGGTGGTGCTATGCGCGCCGTTTTCGAGAGCGCTGGCGTCCAGAACGTCCTCGCAAAGTCGAAGGGCTCTTCCAACCCCCACAACCTTATCAAGGCCACGGTAGCTGCCCTGACCGAGATGAGGGACGCCTACACGGTTGCAGGACTTCGCGGTATTCCTATGTCCAAAGTGTTTAACGGTTAATCAGGAGGACTAAGAATATGGCAAAGCTTAAAGTAACCCAGGTTATCAGCAAGAACGGAGAGACCAAGAGGCAGATTGCGAATCTGCGCTGCCTTGGCATCCGCAAACTCAATCAGACCGTCGAGATCGAGGATACTCCCGTCGCAAGGGGTCAGATCCAGAAAGTGGCTCACCTCGTGAAGGTCGAAGAAGTCGGTACATCTAAGAAAAAGTAAGGAGGACTGAGATATGAAACTTGAGAATTTGACTCCCGCGAAGGGATCGACAAAGACAAGGAAAAGAATCGGTCGTGGCGAAGGTTCAGGACGCGGCGGCACCAGTACCCGCGGTATGAACGGCGCCGGACAGCGTTCCGGTTTCTCCCACAAGATCGGCTTTGAAGGCGGTCAGATGCCCCTCCAGAGGCGTATGCCGAAGTTCGGTTTCAAGAACCCCACCCGCGTTGAGTTCAAGGCGGTCAATGTGGCTACTCTCGAGACCATCGCCCAGAAGTTCAACCTCACCGAGATCGGTGTGGACGACATCAAGGCTGCGGGCTTCGCTTCGAAGAACGATCTTATCAAGGTGCTCGGCAACGGAGAGCTCAAGGCTGCCCTTACGGTAACCGCTGACGCTTTCTCCAAGTCCGCAGTCGCCAAAATCGAGGCTGCCGGCGGAAAGGCAGTCGTAGCTGAATAATTACAACGATGAAGTTCATAGAGACAATTCAGAACATCTTCAAGATTGAGGAGCTGAGGAAGAGGATCGCTTACACGGTCGCGCTTCTTCTGGTGTATCGTCTCGGTTGCTTCATTGTGCTTCCGGGTATCGATGCATCGATGCTGGCTACCCTCCAGAGCAACTCCAATCAGGGTCTCGTGGGACTCCTGAATATGTTCTCCGGAGGTGCATTCGGCAACGCCTCCATCTTTGCATTGGGTGTGATGCCTTACATCTCGGCATCCATCGTTATCCAACTTCTCGGAGTGTTCGTTCCTTACTTCCGCAAACTCCAGATGGAGGGCGAAAGCGGACGTAAGAAGATGAATCAGATGACCCGTGTCCTCACGATCATCGTCATCTGCATCCAGGCTCCCGCGTACCTCGCTTCGGTGCACTCGCAGATCCCTGCGGAGGCTTTCGTAGCGGTGCGCAACCTCGGATGGAGCGGCTTCGTGTTCAACCTTGTATCCACTCTCATCCTGATGTCGGGCTCGATGTTCGTGATGTGGCTGGGCGAGCGCATTACCGATCGCGGTATCGGTAACGGTATTTCGATCATCATTATGATCGGTATCGTGGCACGCCTCCCTTACGCAGTCGTGGCCGAGGTCACTGAGAAGGTTACCACCACAAACGGCGGCGTGCTCCTGCTGATCATCGAACTGGTTATCTGGTTCTTCGTGATCGTAGCAGCCATCGCGCTTGTACAGGCTGTCCGCAAGGTCCCCGTACAGTACGCCAAGAGAGTTATCGGAAACCGTCAGTACGGCGGTGTGCGCCAGTACATCCCTCTGAAGATCAATGCCGCGGGCGTTATGCCTATCATCTTCGCCCAGGCCCTGATGCTGTTCCCGATCCTCTTCTCGCGCTGGGACGCAACCCGCGGACTCGCTGCCACCCTTGGTAACTACACCGGATTCTGGTACAACTTCCTGTTCGCCCTTATGGTGATCATCTTCACGTACTTCTACACAGCCGTTACCGTCAACCCGACGATGATGGCGGAAGATATGAAGCGCAACGGCGGATTCATCCCCGGTGTGAAGCCCGGCAAGAAGACGGTTGAGTATCTCGACGCAATTATGTCGAGGGTTACTCTCCCGGGTTCCATCGCCCTGGCCCTCATCGCGATCCTCCCGGCCCTTGCAATGATCCTCGGAGTCTCGAACTCGTTCGCAAGCTTCTACGGCGGCACCTCGCTGCTGATCCTTGTGGGCGTCGTTCTGGACACGCTGCAGCAAGTTGAAGGTTATCTACTGATGCGTCACTACGACGGCCTTATGAAGACCGGCCGTCTGAGCGGGCGCTCGGGTATGTAAGTTCTTTGAAAAAACAAAAGGAAGATGGTTAAACCCAAAACCGAGGAGGAAATCGAGCTTTTGAGAGAGAATGCTATTCTCGTCTCGAAGACGCTGGCCGAGGTCGGTAAGAAAGTCGCCCCAGGTGTGACAACCGCTGAGTTGAACAGGGTGGCAGAGACCTTTATCCGCGATCACGGCGCGATTCCCAGTTTCCTTGGCTTCGAGGGTTTTCCCGCAGCTCTCTGTCTTTCGGTCAACGACGTCGTCGTCCACGGTTTTCCGTCGGACTACATCCTTAAGGAAGGCGACATCGTGAGCGTGGACTGCGGTACTTTGTACAAAGGGTACAACGGCGACTCCGCCTACACTTTCCCCGTCGGGGAGGTGGACTCGAAGACCCGTCTGCTCCTGAACGTCACGAAGGAATCGCTGTACAAGGGGATAGAGGCGGCTGTGGCAGGCGGCAGGGTCGGCGACATCGGATACGCGGTGCAGTCGTATGCCGAATCATTCGGTTTCTCCGTAGTCCGTGAGCTTGAAGGCCACGGTCTCGGAACCGAGATGCACGAACAGCCCGGAGTGCCCAACTACGGACGCAAAGGACACGGAACGCATCTCGTGGACGGAATGGTCATCTGTATCGAGCCTATGATCAACGCGGGAGGCCGCGGTGTGTATCTCGACCGTAACGGTTGGGCGGTACACACGGCCGACCGCGCGAAATCGGCTCACTACGAGCTTACGGTTGTTGTCCGTCGCGGGCACGCTGAGCAGCTGTCAACCTTTGATTTTATCGAGAAAGATCCGACAATCAATATTTAAAGAGAATTTCAATGTCAAAACAAGTAGCTATCGAACAAGACGGAAGAGTCATCGAAACCCTGCCCAACGCAATGTTCAAGGTGGAGCTGGAGAATGGCCACGTCCTTCTGTGCAACATCTCAGGTAAGATGAGAATGCATTTCATCCACATCCTCAACGGAGACAAAGTGAGAGTTGAAATCTCTCCTTATGATTTGACCAAGGGTAGAATATCTTTCAGATACAAATAAAATTT
>JAGABD010000041.1 GCA_017614795.1 Bacteroidales bacterium | reverse complement strand
GGGCAAGTTCGAGCAGGAGCACGAGCGCCAGCCTTCAACCGAGGAACTCGCGGAGATGATAGACATCCCCCAGTATAAGATTGCCGACACCCTCCGCGTGAGCGGCCGCCACGTCAGCGTGGACGCTCCTTTCGTGGAAGGCGAGGACAACAGCCTGCTCGACGTGCTGCCCAACGACGACAGCCCGATGGCCGACAAGGGCCTCACCAACGAGAGCCTCAGCATCGAAATCGAGCGCGCCCTCCAGGTCCTCACCCCTCGCGAGCGCGAAATCATCAAGAGCTTCTTCGGCATCGGCTGCCAGGAGATGACCCTCGAAGAAATAGGCGAGCGTCTCGACCTCACCCGCGAGCGCGTACGCCAGATTAAAGAGAAGGCGATCCGCAAGCTCAAGAAACCCGCCGCAAGCAATCTTCTCAAGTCGTATCTCGGTTAGGATGACTCCGGAATTATTCATCGCCGAAAAGGCGTCGCAAGCCGTCAAGGCGCTATATGGAGCCGATGTCGACGCAGGCTCGCTCCAGGTGCAGGTGACGCGCAAGGAATTCGAAGGGGATTACACTCTCGTGGTGTTTCCCCTGCTTCGCATAACCCACGCTTCGCCCGATGCGAGCGGAGTGGCGATAGGCGAGTGGCTCCAGGCCAACTGCCCTGAAATCAGCGCTTTCAACAGCGTCAAAGGCTTTCTCAACCTCAGCCTTTCGCCCCTGTGGTGGAGGGAGGCCTTCGAAGCGGCCGCTACCGACCCCGAGTTCGGGCAGCTGCCTTCCACCGGCCGCAGGATCATGGTCGAGTTCTCGTCTCCCAACACCAACAAGCCCCTGCATCTCGGGCACATCCGCAACAACCTGCTCGGCGACAGCGTCTCGCGCCTTCTGAAGGCCGCGGGCAATGAAGTTATCAAGGTCACGCTGGTCAACGACAGGGGAGTGCACATCTGCAAGAGCATGTACGCCTGGGAGAAGCTATTCGGCGGAGCCACGCCCGAAAGCACGGGCAAAAAGGGCGACCATCTCGTGGGCGACTGCTACGTGGCGTTCAGCAATCTCCTGAAAAAGGAGGTCGCGGAGCTCGTGGCGGCAGGAATGCCCGAGGACCAGGCCGAAAAGGAAGCTCCCTGTATTAAGGCCGTGCACGAAATGCTCGTCAAATGGGAGCAGGGAGATGCGCAGGTGCGTGAACTCTGGGCGAAGATGAACGGCTGGGTGTTCGACGGATTCGACGCCACCTACAAGTCGCTCGGAATCAGTTTCGACAAGGTATATTACGAGTCGCAGACCTATCTGCTGGGCAAGGAGCTCGTGCAGAAGGGCCTCGATGCCGGAGTGTTCGAGCGCCAGGACGACGGCAGCGTGTGGTGCGACCTCACCGCCGACGGCCTCGACCGCAAGCTCCTCCTCCGTTCCGACGGAACATCGGTGTACATTACGCAGGACCTCGGCACCGCCGAAAGGCGTTTCGCCGAATACAGCCTCGATTCCCACGTATATGTAGTAGGAGACGAGCAGAACTACCATTTCCAGGTGCTCAAGCTCATCCTCGGCAAGCTCGGTTTCGACTGGGCCGAACGCATCTTCCATCTGTCCTACGGAATGGTGGAGCTGCCCGACGGCAAGATGAAGTCCCGCGAAGGCACCGTGGTGGATGCCGACGACCTCATCGCGCAGATGCAGGAGGAGGCCCGCCGCACTTCCGAAGAGTCCGGGAAACTTGGCGATGTACCCTCCGACGAGAAGGACAGGCTCTATTCGATGATAGGCCTTGGAGCCCTCAAATACTTCATCCTCAAGGTGGATCCCCGCAAGAAGATGCTCTTCAACCCGGCGGAATCCATCGACTTCAACGGCAATACGGGTCCTTTCATCCAGTATACCCACGCGAGGATCTGCTCGATTCTGCGCAAGGCGGCGGAACAGGGATTCGAGGTGAAGGCCGGTGAGGTGGACTTCAGCCCCAAGGAAGTGCGTCTGGTGAAGATACTGAACACCTATCCCCAGAAGGTCGGCGAGGCGGCAGAGGCTTTCTCTCCCGCCATCATAGCGAATTTTGCATACGACCTTGCGAAGGAGTTCAACCAGTACTACCACGAAACCCAGATAATCCGCGAGCCCGATGCGGCCGTACGCAGCACCAGACTGGCGCTCATAAGTCTCGTGGCTTCGGTTCTGGAGAAGGCGATGGGACTGCTCGGCATAGAGCTCCCGGAAAGAATGTAGTCTGATTTTTGAAAAAAATCGTATACCGGCTTTTTTGTTTCGGATATTTCGTTTAATATTGTAGCCAAATTCTGAACTATGGCACAGGACACACGAAAGAGACACATAGTAAGTTATGAAAATATGGCTCCCGCAGTGGCGGAAGCATTTGCGCAGAAATATCCGGGAGGTTTCAACGATTATTTTCAGGACCTCGTCAAATATCCCAAGAAGGACGGAACTACATTTTACGCAGTTACCATCGACATTCCCGACGGAATCTATCTGGTCAAGATCAATGTGAAGATAGACGACGCCGAAGACATCGAGCGCTGGCTCGAGAGCGAAGAGGCGGCCGAGAACGAACAGGTTGCCGGACAGTCCGCCGATGCGGAACCCGAAGGCACCCCGCTTCCTGACGACAACATCGCGCAGTACGGTTCGGACGACGACGGAGCCGACGGCGAATAAAAAGGGGCGGTATGGATATCCGCTTACCGAAAATAGGCGAATCGGGTAAAATCCTGCTTCTGAGTCTTCTGACAGGCTTGGGGGCAGGATTTTCCGCAGTCCTCCTGATAAAGGCGATACTTCTGGTTCAGCGTTTCGTGCGCCACTGCACGGCGGCGCTTCCGGGTTCGTACTGGTATGCGGTCTTCCCGGCTCTCGGAATGCTGCTGGCGCTTGTCGTGGTGCGTTACGTCGTGAAGGACAACATAAGCCACGGAGTCACCAAGGTGCTGCTGGCGGTTTCGAGGGGAGAATCCCGCATAAAGCCCCACAATATGTGGTCCTCGCTGCTCACCAGCGCTATGACCATAGGCTTTGGCGGCTCGGTGGGTGCGGAGGCTCCGATCGTCTACACGGGCGCGGCGTTCGGCAGCAACCTGGGCAGATGGGCGTCGCTCTCCCACAGGGGAGTGACGATACTTCTGGGCTGTGGCGCGGCAGGCGCCATCGCCGGCATCTTTAAGGCCCCTCTGGCAGGCGTCCTCTTTACATTGGAGATACTTCTTTTCAATATCTCGATGACCTCGATAGTACCGCTTCTGGTGTCGACTCTGACAGCGACGGTGGTATCGTACGTCTTCCTCGGAATGGGGGCCGCCTTTCCTTGCGAAATAGCTTCGTTCAAGATGGCGAATCTGCCCTGGTATCTGACGCTCGGCGTGCTTTGCGCCTTCGTTTCGCTGTATTTCACACGCTTCACCCTTCATCTCGAGGACCGCTTGAAATACTTCCGCAGCCCCTGGGTCCGGCTGATATTCTGCGCTTTTGGCGTCGGCTTGCTGGTGCTTATCTTCCCTCCGCTTTTCGGCGAGGGCTACGACTCCATCTTCAAGTTGCTTGGCGGCGAAAGGCTGGAGATGGGATTCTTCCCTCTTCTCGGAGGATGGGGGATTCCGCTCTTTGCGCTTCTTCTTCTGCTGCTCAAGGTCGTCAGCATGACGCTGACCAATTCCGGGGGTGGAGTGGGAGGCACTTTCGGACCTACGCTGGTGGTGGGAGGTTTCGCCGGATTCCTTCTAGCGAGGGCTTTCAACCTCTGCGATTTGGGCTGGCAGCTGCCCGAGCAGAATTTCGTGCTGGTAGGTATGGCGGGAGTGATGGCGGGCGTTATGCAGGCCCCTATGACGGCTATCTTCCTCATTGCCGAGATTACCGGCGGCTACGGGCTTCTGGTGCCCCTCATCCTCTGCGCGACGGTTTCTTACGGGGTTACGCGAATCTGGGAGAAGTATTCCATCTACACAAAACGAATCGCCCAGAGCGGCGACCTCCTGACGCACGACAGCGACCAGGCTGTGATGACGCTGCTCTCTACGCGCCAGCTGATTCGCGACAAATACCCGCGCCTTCGCTCTGACGACACACTGGAGGACATTCTGCCGGTGATTGCCGACAGCATCGCCCAGGTTTTCGCGGTGCTGGACAAGGACGGGCGCTTCTGCGGAATGCTGGAGATGGACGAGCTCCGCAAATATGTCTTCACACCCGGCCAGGATATGAAGGTGCCGGTGTCACAGCTGATGCACGACCCTCCGTTCTTTGTCTATGAGGACGAGAAGATGCAGAGCGTGATGCGCAAATTCGACTCGACTGGCGCATGGCGACTGCCGGTGATTACCCGCGAGGGAATATATCTGGGCTTCATTTCGCGTTCGCGCATACTCGCCGCGTACCGTGAGGAACTGAAACAGATTTCGGAAGACTGATGAAAGAGATTTATATCGACCATATAGCGAAGCAGCTGGGCGTCAAGGCCTGGCAGGTGGAGAATTGCGCGGATATGTTCGCCGAGGGCGGAACCATTCCGTTCATCAGCCGCTACCGCAAGGAAAGGACCGGCGGGATGGACGACGCGAGCATTGCGGAGCTCAAGCATCTGCTTGATGTATTCGATGAGATGGAGAAGCGTAAAGCTACCATTATCAAGACGATAGACGAGGCAGGCGCTCTTACCGACGAACTCCGTTCCAAGATAGAGAATACGGTTTCTTCCACCGAGTTGGAGGACCTTTATCTGCCTTTCAGGCCGAAGCGCCGCACACGTGCTACGGTGGCGAAGGAACTGGGGCTTGAGCCTCTCGCGGAGGCTATGTGGAACGCCCGTCTTCGCGACCCTGTGGCCGAGGCGGGAAAGTATGTGAAGCCCGGCAAGGTGGATACTCCGGAGGCGGCTCTCGCAGGGGCCCGCGACATCATAGCCGAGCGTCTGAGCGAAACTCCCGTGGTCCGCGAGAATATGCGTCAGGTATTCCGGAGCCGCCGTATAGTATCCAAGGCGACAAAGGCCGCCGAATCCCCGGATGCGGCCAAGTACCGCGCCTATTTCAACTGGAACATGCCTCTGGACCGCATTCCTGCGCACAACCTTCTGGCCATTCTGAGGGCGCAGGAGGAGGGGTTCCTTTCGGTTTCGATGGATGTGGACCCCGAGCGTTGCGGCAAGAAGATATATTATGATTACTGCCAGGAGCACGGCTATCCCGGCCCAGCGCTTTCGGAGCAGATGCACCTTGCGGTGGACGACAGTTTCAAGCGGCTGCTTGAGCCTTCCATATCCGGCGAGGTGATAAAGGAAGCCAAGGCGAAGGCCGATGCCGAGAGCGTGGTCGTTTTCGGCGAGAACCTGCGTCAGCTGCTGCTCGGGGCGCCCGTAGGGCAGAAGCGCACTATGGCTGTGGACCCCGGTTTCCGAAACGGCTGCAAGATAGCCTGTCTCGACGGGCAGGGGAATCTGCTTTACCATACCATAATCTTCCCGCATCCTCCGCAGAACGACAAGGTGAAGGCCCTGATGGCCGTCCAGGATATGCTCGAGAAGTACCGCATCGAGGCCGTGGCCATCGGAAACGGAACTGCGAGCCGCGAGACCGGCGAATTCTTGAAGAAGGTTTCGCTTCCGCCCGGCTGCAAGGTGTGGACTGTCAGCGAGGACGGCGCTTCCATCTATTCCGCCTCCGAAGTGGGCAGGGAAGAGTTCCCAGACGAGGATGTGACGGTGCGCGGCGCAGTCTCCATCGGCCGCAGGCTTATGGATCCCCTCGCGGAACTGGTTAAAATCGATCCCAAGAACCTTGGAATAGGGCAGTACCAGCACGATGTGGACCAGGCCCTTCTCAAGGAGAAGCTGGACAATACCGTGGAGGCCTGCGTGAACGCGGTCGGCGTGAACGTGAATACCGCATCTCCCTGGCTTCTGCGCTATGTGGCTGGCATCGGACCCCAGCTTGCGGCGAATATAGTTGCCTACCGGGCTTCCAACGGCGCATTCGCATCGCGCGAGGCCCTTAAGAAGGTGCCCCGCCTCGGCGACAAGGCCTTCGAGCAGTGCGCGGGATTCCTTCGCGTCAAGGGCGGCAAGAACCCTCTGGACGACTCCGCCGTGCACCCCGAGAGCTATTTCATAGTGGACAGGATGGCGAAGGACCTCGGAGTGAGCGTCACGCAGCTGGTCGGCAACGCCGAGTTGTGCTCGAAGATAGAACCTGAGCGCTACGTTGGCGGCCCCGTCGGACTTCCTACCGTCAAGGACATAGTTCGCGAACTTGCGAAACCCGGTCTGGACCCCCGAGAGCAGGCTTCCGAGTTCGCTTTCAGCGATGAAGTGCACGATATAGGCGACCTCCGCACGGGAATGGAACTGCCAGGAATCGTCACCAACATCACCAATTTCGGCGCTTTCGTGGACATAGGCCTTCACGACAACGGACTCATCCACGTCAGCAGGATGGGCGGCAAGACCCTCAAGCTCCATCAACAAATAAAGGTCGCCGTTGAATCGGTCGACCTTGAAAGAGGGCGTATTTCTTTACGCTTGATTAAATAGCCTTGGGCTTGATGCTGCGGAAACGCAGTTTGATGACGCCCCAGAAAGCCTCCCCGAAAATACCTCCGGACATCTTGGACGTGCCCTCCTTGCGGTTTACGAAAATCACGGGCACCTCGGCAAGCTTGAATCCGAGTTTTACGGAGCTGTATTTCATCTCTATCTGGAAGCCGTAACCCTTCATCTCCACCCTGTCGAAGTCGATGGTTTCCAGGACCTTGCGGCTGTAGCATACGAATCCGGCCGTGCTGTCGAATATCTTGACGCCAAGCATCGTGCGTACGTAAACCGAAGCGAAATAGGAGATGAGGATGCGGCTGATGGGCCAGTTGACCACGCTCACGCCATTGCTGTAGCGCGAACCGACCGCAAGGTCGGCGCCATTCTCGCAGGCCTCGATGAGCCTCGGGAGGTCGAGCGGATCGTGGGAGAAGTCGGCGTCCATCTCGCAGATATGGGCGTAGTCGCGTTCCAGAGCCCACTTGAAACCGGTGAGATAGGCGGTTCCAAGCCCAAGTTTGCCGGACCTTTCGATAAGGAAAAGCCTGTCCTTGAATTCCTTCTGCAGGGCCTTCACAGCGGCCGCGGTGCCGTCGGGCGAACCGTCGTCGATAATGAGTATATGAAAGCCTCCGGGCAGCGCGAAGACTGCGCGGATTATCTTCTCTGCGTTCTCGATTTCGTTGTAAGTGGGTATAATGACTAAATTGGCGCTCATACAACGCAAATGTAACAATAAATTCGTACATTTGGAGAGATGGAAAGGATAAAGATCATAAGATTGGGCGATTTCAGCACCGAATCGATTAAAAGAGCCGCTTCGCAGGCAGATACCGACTACACGATACTCTACACAAGGCCCACCGGACTCGAGTGGGTGCACTTCGGAAAGGAACGTATGCTCCGCATTGCCGACGACACCCGTGCGGCTATGGTTTACGCCGACCATTTCAATGGAGAAGAGCCCGCGCCGGTAATCGACTGCCAGGCAGGTTCGCTGCGCGACGATTTCGACTTCGGCGGAGTGCAGATGTACCGCACCTCGGTGCTTCATACTGCCGTGGCGCAGATGGATGTGGACTACAAATATGCCTGCCTCTACGACCTGCGTCTTAAGGCCTCCAGGATAGGAAAGCTCGTCCACATCCCCGAATTCCTCTATTACGAAACCGACACCGACAGGCGCGATTCGGACGTGAAGCAGTTCGACTATGTGAACCCCCGCAACCGCGAAGTCCAGATAGAGATGGAAAAGGCCTGCACGGCCTACCTGAAGAGCATCGGGGCCTGGCTCAAGCCGGAATTCAAGCCTGTCGACCTCAAGCAGGGCGATTTCGAATATGAGGCATCTGTGGTGATTCCCTGCAAGAACAGGGTGAAGACCATAGGCGACGCCATCAGGAGCGCGCTGAACCAGAAAACAACATTCAAATATAATGTCATCGTGGTGGACGACAACTCCACCGACGGGACAGTGGATGTAATAAAGAGTTTCGAGGGCGATACGAAGCTTGTCTACATAGCCCAGGATCCCAGTTACCACGCAATCGGAGGTAACTGGAACGCGGCGGTGCATCATCCCAAGTGCGGACGTTTTGCGCTGCAGCTGGACTCCGACGATTTGTATTCCGGCCCCGACACCGTTCAGATATTCGTGGATGCCTTTTACGAGCAGCAGTGCGCGATGGTCGTCGGCTCCTACAGGATTACCGATTTCGACCTGAATACAATTCCTCCCGGGCTTATCGACCACCGCGAATGGACGCCCGACAACGGTCGAAACAATGCGCTTCGAATCAATGGCCTGGGTGCGCCCAGAGGCTTCTTCGTGCCGGTTTTGCGCGAAATAGATTTCCCTGTCACCAAGTACGGCGAAGACTACGCTGTAGGCCTTCGCATCAGCCGCGAATACCGCATCGGACGCATCTACGAAGAACTCTACTGCTGCCGCCGCTGGGGAGGCAATTCCGACTCCGCGCTTCCCCTGGAAAAAGTCAACGCCAACAACTTCTACAAGGACCGCATCCGCACCTGGGAACTCGAAGCGCGCATCGCCCTGAATCAGACCAATTTATTTTGACAGATTAATAAAAAAGACTATCTTTGCAGCCGCTTTAAGCATGGAAGGTTAGCTCAGCTGGTTTAGAGCACCTGCCTTACAAGCAGGGGGTCACTGGTTCGAATCCAGTACTTTCCACAAAAATGACGACCAATCGGCCGTCATTTTTTATTACCAGCCAAATACGTTGCGAAGAAGCCACCAGGCGAGGAGGGCGGCGAGGACCGTCCATCCGAGTGCGGGGTGGCGGCTGGCGCCGTACAGACGGGGCAGACGCTTTTTGAAAAGATCAGCCGCAAACAGGAACGCCACGAGGGGGATGCACACGACGAGCGCCGCGTTGTAGCGGAAGGCTTCGCCTATATGCAGACCCAGAAGCTGATGCAGGGCGCGCTGACTGCCGCATCCCGGACACTTGAACCCCGTGAGCATCAGGAAAGGACAGCGCGGGAAGGGGAGCGACGCCGGATCGAGAAGGGCGTACACCAATATAAGAACAACGACGGCAATTACCGCCAGGATAAACGCCGCCGTTTTCTTCTTCATAACTGAATACCTTTATGCGAACAGCGCTAAGCCGCTCACCACGCCGGCCCAGATCAGAATCACATAACCGCCCTCGGCAATGAAGCCGAAAATGATGTTGACGAGAATCCAGTTGCCTGCCTTCTTGTTGTACTCTTCCGACTGCAGCAGAAGCGAGTTCCGCAGTCCGTCGTCGGTAGTCAGCAGGGCGCTGTGGTACAGGCTGTTGGACTTGGAGGAGTAGATGATGGCCACGATGCCGCCGACGAGGCAGCAGAAAATGGTGGTCAGGATGGCCCAGACCATCTTGTTGCTGTGGGAAACCGGTAACATATTACTTGCTGAGCATTATTGCCTGGGAAAGCTTGCGGTAGTTGTAGTCGCGGGTACGCTTGACCGCGGTGAAGATGTCGACCAGCCACCAGATGCCAAGGCCGTAGCAGGTAAGGATCTTGACCACGCCAAGAGCGATATCGTCAAGGAAGAAACGCTCCCATCCGAGCAAAATTGCAATCACGAGGATGATGGTCGGATTCTGTACACCGACGCCAAGGACATACCCCGCCTTGGAATCGTCGATTGCTTCGAGCTGATGCTGGATTTCGGGAAGGAAAACCGGGTCGAAATACTCTCCTTTGTTCAGGAGGAAGGTTTGAATGAGTTCCTGTTTCATATCTGGAAATAATTGTTTCTCTTGCCAAATATAAGTCTTTGCGTCAACATCTCCAAATATTATTAGTAGGACCTTTTACTATTTTTTGTATCTTTGTCAAAATAAACACTGAACGAATGGGAAAACTCTACGAAGAACTGTGCAAGGACTACCGCTTCAAGGAAGGGATGCATACCTGCATCAACTGCGGAACCTGCACTGCGATATGCCCTGCAGCCGAATTCTATCGTTACGATCCCCGAAAGATAGTGGACACGGTCCAGAGGCAGGACGACGCCGAAATCGAAGCGCTGCTCAAGAGCGAAACCATCTGGTACTGCGGCGAATGCATGTCCTGCCTGACAAGGTGCCCCCGCAAGAACGGCCCCGGGCTGGTGATAATGGCGCTTCGCAACCTCTCAATAAAGCTCGGTTTTTTTACGGAATCCGAAAAGGGCCGCCAGATTTATGCGCTTACCAAGGCCATTACGGGCAATGTCCTGAACCTCGGCTACTGCGTGCACCCGGCTACATTCAAGTATGAAGACCATCCGGAATCCGGCCCTGTCTTCGAATGGGTGCTGAACAATAAAGAAGATGTCTATAACCGCCTCGGGGCCAATTATCGCGGTCCCGGCACCGGTATCCTCAGGGCAATCCCGCAGAAGGACCTCGACGAGTTGAAGGCCATCTTCGACGAAACCGGAGGAACGGAACGTATCGAAACAGTCGAGAAGTTCTCCCGCAAAAAGGCCGATGAAATGGGCATGACACCCGAAGAGTATCTCGCATATACCTTCACTCACTGCTCCAGAGGCCATTTCAATAACGAACAGGAAACGCTATGATATATCAGGGCAAACAAAAAATCTGGTCCGATTACCAGAAAGAAATTCCGGACGACCACTGGTTCTATGTGCGTAGCTGCATCCGCCAGAGTTTCTTCCCGGGTTCCGAGAGGCATTTCTTGAAGATAACAAGGGATCTGCTTGGCAAGGACATTTACGAAACCGAGCATCACACAACCTGCGGAGGAATTGCCTATCACTCGGATACAATCCCTCAGGAGACGGCGATGACAATTGTGGCGCGGCAGTTCGCCCTGATGACGGAGGCCGGTTACGAAAACCTCGTCGCGTCTTGCATTACCTCTTTCGGCAATTACTGCGAAACGATAGAGACCTGGCGCGAGTTCCCCGAGCTCGAGGCGAGGGTGCGCGAGCACCTCTGGAAGGCCTGCAGGCGTGAATTCAAGGTGCCGAAGTATGTCGCCCACGCCAGCGACCTTATCTACAAGTTCCGCGGCGAGATAGCGGAGAAGGCGAAATTCCATCTTGTGGACAAGGAGACAGGCGAGCCACTGAGAATAGTCGAGCATATCGGCTGTCATTATTCCAAGATGTTCCCCCACAAGGGAGTGGGCGGAGCCGAGTATCCCTGCGTGCTGAGCGGAATGGCGGAGGCCTGGGGCGGGGAAGTGATAGACTATCCCGAGCGCAGGCATTGCTGCGGCTTCGGCTTCAGACAATATCTGGTAAGGGCAAACAGGGGCTATTCGATGTCGAATACCCACAAGAAGTTCGAGTCGATGGAACCCTACCATCCCGATGTGATAATCACAAACTGTCCCGGTTGCCCGTACTTCCTGGACCGCTGGCAGTATGTGATTTCCGAGACCGAAGGCAAGACCTACGGCCAGAACGGCTATGGTATTCCCGTCCTGACCTATGAGGAACTCGCCGGCCTGGTGCTGGGATACGACCCCTGGGATCTGGGCCTTCAGATTCATCAGGTGGCGGTCGAGCCGCTTCTGGACAAGATGGGCGTGCCGTACGACCCCTCGAAGAAGTACCTTGGCCTGGATGAAAAAGAGATTATGAAACCCGGACTGCCCACAGTCCTGAAATGTTGCTAGAATATGACCGGAAACGTTGCAGTTGTAGGCGGAGGAATCGCCGGACTTGAAACGGCCGTGCGCCTGAAGAGTTTCGGCTGGAACCCGATATTGATCGAAAAGAGCAGCTCGCTTGGAGGCCACGTGGCCGAATGGAACTGCCTTTTCCCGGACCTCGCCCGCGCCGACAGGCTCGTCAAGGACCTCGTCGATGCCGCCGAAGGCATCGAGATTCATACCGAGACAGAAATCTCGTCCATCTTCTATACACGCAAGAGCTATAGCATAGTGCTGAGCGACGGCGACCGCTTCATGTGCGATGCGGTGGTGCTCGCCACCGGTTTCTCGCTTTTCCGGGCGGAGAAGAAGGAAGAGTATGGCTATGGCATATACGACCACGTCATTACCAACCGCGACCTGGAGCTTTGGTTCAATACGGGAAGCGACGAACGCGTGCCGTCCGATCCCAAGGCGATAGGATTCGTGCATTGCGTTGGTTCCCGCGACATCAAGGCGGGCAACACACAATGCTCCAAGGTCTGCTGCATCACTGCAATCAAGCAGGCCATAGAGCTTAAGGAGAAGTTCCCGAAGGCTGAAATCTACTGCTTCTATATGGACCTGAGGCTTTTCGGACGCAAGTACGAGGACTTCTATATCCGCGCACAGCGCGATATGGGCATACACTTCATCCGCGGACGCGTCTCCGAGGTTTCCGAGACCATCGACGGACGCGTATTCGTGAAAGCCGAGGACACCCTCTCAGGCAAGCCCCTGCGCGTCAGCCTGGACCTTCTGGTGCTGATGGCGGGAATCGTCTGTAACAGGGAGAACGAAAGCCTGGCATCCGCAGTGGCCCTTCCTCTCGACGAGGACGGATTCTTCCGCAGCCGCGACAATGTCGCCCACATTACGGAATCCGACAAGCCTGGAGTGTTCTTCGCAGGCACCTGCACAGGCCCCAAAACCATACCCGAAACCCTGGCCGAAGCACGTTCCGCGGCTGTTTCGGTGGATGCTTACCTTAAAACGTTCAAGTGATGGATTTCGGCTTTTCGCTATCCCCGAGTTCGGCAGTGAATCTCGACAAGACCGACCAGTCGCTGTACGAGATGCTCTGCGACCGCGAGCCTACCGCAAGAACCTGCATAGGCTGCGGGAGTTGCAGCGCCACCTGCACCGTGGCCGACATAAACGGAATGAGCGTCCGCAGGGTGCTGCTGGGGCTTCAGCGCGGCCAGTACAGGGAGGTGGAAAAGATGCTTTCCCACTGCATGCTCTGCGGCAAGTGCACTATGGTGTGCCCCCGCGGAGTGAATACCCGACATCTGATTCTTGAACTCTGCCGTCTGTACGGCAATTCGGAGGGAGAACTATGAGAGAGAGGCTTGCGACAGGATTCGATCCATTTGTCATTCCGTTCCTCATCGGAATGGCTTTTGTGCTGGGCTACTGCCTCTATGGTATGCTGCGCCTCTGGTTCCAGCTTCCGCGCAAGGACCGCGGACGCGTGCTCCTTTCCCTCATAACGCCCAAATCGGCGTGGAAGAACGTTAAGGACATCTTCGCCAACTGCCTTCTACACGTTAAGCTTTGGAAACGCAACAGGGTGCTTGGTTATATGCACTCCAGCATAGCCTTCGGATGGTTTATGCTGATAGTGCTCGGGCACGTCGAGGTATGGCTCTTCCTTCCCGAAAGGCTCCGCCTCTTCTATTACCCGATTTTCTTCAACTTCTTCGTCGCCGAGAGCGAATCGACCATTCAGGGAGCGGTCATCTTCTTCCTGATGGACTTCTTCCTGCTGCTGGTGCTGAGCGGTATCGTGCTGGCTATGATAAAGAGGGTGCGTTCCCTTATTTTCGGGATGCGCCGCACCACCAACCCCAGTTTCCTCGACCGCATCGGTCTCTACGCTCTCTGGTCGATATTCCCGCTGAGACTGCTGTGCGAGAGTTTCACCGCCCATATCAGCGGCGGCAGTTTTCTCACGCTCCCTATGAACTGGCTCTTCCGTCAGTTCCTCGGCAACAGTATGAACGCGCTGCCTACCTGGTGGGCATATTCCATCGCGCTGGGCGTGTTTATGTGCGTGCTGCCCTTCACCCGCTATATGCATATCCCCGCGGAGATAATGCTGATACCGCTGCGCAATGCCGGCCTGCATATCCTTCATCCCCGCAAGGGCTTCGCAAGGCTCCAGTTCTTCTCCTGCCCGGGTTGCGGCGTTTGCATAGACGCCTGCCCGATGAGCGTAAAGAAGGAGAATATCAAGGACTGCACCGTCTATTTGAACAGGCAGCTGAGGCGCAACAACGAGAAACGCATCGAGGAGATAAGCGACAAGTGCCTGCTGTGCGGTAAATGTACCGTCGTGTGCCAGGTGGGCGTGCAGGGACCCGAGATGCGGATTGCGCAGAGGAAGCTTCGCAAGTACGCTATCAACCAGCATTATACCGATATAGATCCCGCGAAGTACGTGCCCGAGGGAGGTTCCTCCGCGAAGGTGCTTTATTTCGCCGGGTGCATGACGCATCTGACGCCGGCAATAGGCCGCTCGGTGCGTTCAGTCCTGGAGAAGGCCGGAGTGGCCTACAAGATGATGGATCCCGAAGGAGGCCTCTGCTGCGGCAGGCCTATGATGATGGCGGGACGCCGCGAGCAGACACGCGAACTGATTCGTCTCAACACCGATATCATACGCGCCTCCGGGTGCAACACACTTCTGCTCAGCTGCCCCATCTGCTACCGCATATTCAAGGAGAAGTATTCCCTCGAAGGCATCCGCGTCGTGCATCACAGCGTCTATTTCGACGAATTGATAAAGAAGGGGAGACTCAAGATAAGCCGCAAGGGCCTCAAGCGCCTGGCTTATCACGACCCCTGCGAACTCGGGCGCGGATGCGGCATCTACGACGAGCCCCGTTCGGCTGTCGCCGCTCTGGGAACCCTTGTGGAGGCCGAAAAGAACCGCGAGGAGAGCATCTGCTGCGGAGGTAGCCTCGGCAGCCTGACCCTCAGCTACGAGAAGCGCAAGGATATCACTCTCGCATCCCTCAAGAACCTCACGGTCGCAAATCCCGACGAGATAGTGACCGCCTGCCCGCTCTGCCAGAGCACTTACGGCAATTATTCGGACATCCCCGTCAAGGACCTCGCACAGGTGCTTGACGATTCTTCCTCGCCAAATAATTCTTAGCATATGAAAAGAGTCTTAGTCCTTTTGATCCTGGCCCTGCCCCTGTGCCTGAGCGCGCAGAATACCAAGGTCCGGGAAGAAGTCCGTGCGGACCATCAGCTTGCGAGCGGCCCCGACCGCCTCTATCCTTTCGACGCTCCGAAGCTCACAAAGCGCCCCAGGGGCTACCGTGAGGCCTATGTGTCGGTTTATGCCAGGCACGGTTCGCGCTACGCATATACCAAGAAGACCTATACTTTCCTTCGCGATGCGATGAACGAGGCGGCCGAAAACGACAACCTGACTCCTTACGGCGACAGCCTTCGCAATATCCTCGAGCCGTTCTTCAACGTTGCGATAAACAGGACCGGTGACCTTACCCGCAAGGGCTGGCAGCAGCACACCCGCATCGCCGCGACTATGCTGAAGTCCTTCCCGAAGGCATTTCCCCGCCACGCCGTAATAGACGCCTGCGTGTCGCCTTCGATGCGCTCAGCGATGAGCATGACGGCTTTCTGCCTTTCGCTCGGGCAGAAGCGTCCCGACCTGAAGATATACGAGCACCAGAGCCACGACGACATCTACGCCACGAGGCCCAACCACGGCAATCCTCTGCCGGCATACAAGCAAATCTGCCAGCCCAACCCGCTGACAGAGGACATAGAAGACTTCCTGATTCGCAAAGTGGACTGGAAGGCCATTCTGGGCAGGATTTTCATCAATCCCGAAGCCGTCGTCGGCGACCGCTCGCTGTTCCGTTCGATGGATTACCTGTGGATGCTCGTAGCGGGCATGAACAGCCTCGACGATGACATCGTGCCGGACGTTTCGGGCATTTTCACTGCCGACGAATTCGCTGCGATGTGGGAGGTGGACAACTATCACCGCTTCCAGGAATACTACAATTACCTCGGCAGTTGCTGCTCGGTCTGGGACGACATAGTGGAAAAGGCTGATGCGAGGCTTGCCTCGAAGAGCCGCGGCGCCGACCTGCGTTTCGGACACGACCACGTCATTCAGACCCTGCTGATGATAGCGAACATCAGGGATTTCGGCCATTTTGTGGACAACACCGACGAACTGGCGATGTGGTACCAGACCTATTACAGCCCTATGGCGACCAATCTGCAGCTGGTATTCTACACTCCCCGCCGCAAGAACAAACCTGTTCTGGTGAAGCTTCTGCTGAACGGAAGCGAGAGCTGTTTCTCTGGCCTGGAGCCCGTCAAGGGACCCTATTACAACTGGGACGAACTTAAATATTTCCTTGCCGAACGCACCGCTGGCTTCTGCGAAAGGATACCAATCAAATAAATTCTTATATTTGCGAAGTTAGTAGTCGCAAATATGAGTACGAAGAGATTTATCCTTCCCGAAGCGGAAATCCCAGGACAATGGTATAACATAGTGGCAGAAATGCCCAACAAGCCCCTTCCTCCCATCAATCCGGCGACGAAGGAGCCCTTGAAGCCTGAAGACCTGTATCCGGTTTTCTGCGAGGAATGTGCCCGTCAGGAGCTCAATACCACGGATGCTTTCATCGACATCCCCGAGCCCGTTCTGGAGCAGTACAAGAATTACCGCGCTACTCCTCTCGTAAGGGCCTACGGACTTGAGAAGGCCCTCGATACTCCGGCCCACATCTATTTCAAGAACGAGAGCGTGAACCCTTTGGGCTCGCACAAGCTCAATTCCGCGCTCGCGCAGGCTTATTACGCCAAGATGGAGGGCACCACCAACATCACCACCGAAACCGGCGCAGGCCAGTGGGGAGCGGCCCTTTCCTATGCCGCCAAAGCCTTCGGCCTGGAAGCTGCCGTTTATATGGTGAAGATCAGTTTCGAGCAGAAGCCCTACCGTCGCAGCATAATGCAGACTTTCGGCGCTCAGGTAACTCCTTCGCCTTCGATGTCCACCAAGGCAGGCCGCAAGATTCTTACCGAGAATCCCACGCACCAGGGATCGTTGGGCACCGCCATATCCGAAGCCGTAGAACTGGCGCTCAACACGCCCCACTGCAAGTATGTGCTGGGGTCCGTGCTCAACCACGTGTGCCTGCACCAGACCGTCATAGGCCAGGAGGCAGAGAAGCAGATGGCGATGGCGGGGGAGTATCCCGATACCGTGATAGCATGTTTCGGAGGCGGTTCCAATTTCTGCGGTCTGGCCCTGCCTTTCATGCGTCACAAGATTCTTGAAGGGAAACCCACCCGTTTCATTGCCGCAGAGCCCGCATCGTGCCCGAAGCTTACCAAGGGAAAGTTCGCGTACGATTTCGGCGATGAAGCCGGCTACACTCCGCTTCTTCCGATGTTCACCCTTGGACACAACTTCAAGCCCGCCAACATTCACGCAGGCGGTCTCCGTTACCACGGCTCGGGCGCAATAGTCGCCCAGTTGCTGAAAGACGGTTATATGGAGGCTGTGGACATTGAGCAGCTGGATTCGTTCAACGCAGGAGTGCTTTTCGCCCGCAGCGAGGGAATCATTCCCGCACCGGAGTCCTGCCACGCCATTGCGGCAACAGTCCAGGAGGCTCTCAAAGCCAAGGAAGCAGGGGAAAGCAAGGTCATCCTGTTCAACCTCTCCGGTCACGGCCTCGTCGATATGGCCGCTTACGATCAGTACTTCGCCGGCGACCTCATCAACCCCGACGTCACCGCCGAAGATATTGCCGCGACTCTTCGCGACAGCGGAATAGCTTAACCCACCGCGTCGAGCAAAAGGCCGGGGTGCGTCCCACAAGGGGAGCCCACCCCGGTATTGCTCGTCCGTAAGGCTTTCGCTCCAATACTGAGCGAAGCGAAGAAGCTACTTTGTACCGAAGATACGGTCGCCGGCATCGCCGAGACCGGGAACAATGTATGCGTTCTCGTTGAGTTTCTCGTCGACGGCAGCAACGTAGATGTCCACATCAGGATGCTCTGCTTGGACTTTCGAGATACCCTCAGGAACACCCACAAGGCACATCAGGCGGATGTTGGTGCAGCCGCGCTCCTTGAGCATTGCAAGTGCGTCGCAGGCGCTGCCGCCAGTTGCGAGCATAGGGTCGGTTACGATTACCAGACGGTCCTTGATGTCGGAAGGAAGCTTGCAGAAGTACACAACAGGCTTGTGTGTCTCTTCGTTGCGATAGAGACCGATGTGGCCGACCTTGGCAACGGGAACGAGAGTCTGAAGGCCTTCGACCATGCCCATGCCGGCGCGGAGAATGGGAACGATAGCGAGCTTGCGTCCCGAAACCTCCTTGGCTTTCATCTTGCAGATGGGAGTCTCGATCTCGACATCCTCGAGCGGAATGTCGCGGGTGACTTCATAGCCCATAAGGAGAGAAATTTCTTTAAGCAGTTCCCGGAAATCCTTGGATCCGGTTTCCTTCTTGCGCATAATGGTCAGCTTGTGCTGAATCATAGGGTGGTTGATAACGTGTACCTGGCTCATTGTATTAGGATTGTTTGTTTACGTCTACGAAGATAGTGAATAAATTAAAAACCGGTATCTCGCGACACCGGCTTTTTTTGAAGTTTAGGTTAAGTTATCGTATCAGGGAGGCCGGATTTTGATTGGCAGTATGGGTACGCGGCCGATTCCCTGTTTTTCTTACGATGCAAATTTCGTAACAACAACCTACGTCTGCAACTAAATGTGATAGGGATGAAACTAATGTGACGAAAATAGCCGTTTTGGGACTAAAAAGCCGATTTTAGGGACAAAATCAAGATTTTTTGTATATTTGTCCCTGCAAAATTGTGATGAAATTATGCATACTTTACCCCCAGTTTTCTTCAAAATGTCCACCCGTGTGGTGAACTTTTTAGTCTGCACCTTCTTTTTTCTGGTTTTCCTTGCGGTTTACAATCCGTTCAACCTGGATAACATTCTCGACATGGACGAAGGACTCTATTCCTTCAACGTTTCCATTATGACGGCGATAGTGCTGGTGGTGCTGGGAGGCCTGGGGACGGCGTTCCACTTTCTCAAGCGCTTCAAGGTTACCTGGGCGCATTACATAGTGTGGTCCATGGGGGAAGTGTTCGTGGTAGCTGTATTCATATCCATGTTCATCCATCTGATGCTGCAGGGCGAGTATCCTTATTTCACGGTTCTCATCCGTTCTGTGGGGCATTGCTATGCAATTCTGATATATCCTTATGTAATACTGGCCCTCTCGTACAATATTGGCGCATACCATATCCGCGAGAAGAAAATGAAGGCGAAAGTGGCCTATGACGACTCCCTGATACGCTTTTACGACGAACACCAGCAGGTGAAGTTCATCATCGCCCAGAGCGCGGTTCTCTACATCAACGCCGACGAGAACTATGTGATCATTTACTATCAGGAGGGTTCCAGGACCAAGAAGTACGTCTTGCGCACATCTATGCGCTCGCTTGAAGATACCGCAGGCAAGCACGGTCTTGTGCGCTGCCAGCGTTCGTACTATGTCAATCCCGCCCACGTGAAGATTCTCCGCAAGGACGTCGGAGGCTTCATCTTCGCCGATCTGGACGTTGAAGGATTGCAGAGCATTCCTGTAAGCAAACGTTATCAGGAGGCGCTGGCCAAGCGGTTGTAATCAAAACCGATCTATCAGATATTGCTCCAGCGCCTGGCGGGTGCGGGAGTTGACGGCCAGGTCCTCGGCGGAAGCGCCCTGGGCTATGGTCAGGCCGCCGCAGATGTCGACACCTGCGAGGCATTTGCCTTCGAGAGCCTCGTCGATGCGCCGCAAGAGTTCATGCAGGCGCATCTGGCCCTGATCCCAGTTCGTGCGGGCGTCATCGCGGCAAAGCACATCCAAATCTATTGAAAGATAGACCTCGGGGGCATCGTCCCGTACCATCGGGTTTGCACGCGCTTCCAGCATCCAGCTGCCGCAGGAGAGAACCTCGGAACCGAAGGCGGGCGCCTGGTCGTCGGGGTGGTTGTCGAAAAGGACAAGCTGCGCCGGCGATTCGAGCTTCTGCAGCCATAGGGCGCTCATATAATGGTAATCGCCCGTATCTATCCAGTGAAGCGCGTGGCATGGCAGGGGAGAGAGGGCTTTTTCGAGTTCGGCCCTGGCAGATGCGTCAAGATACCTGCTGGTGCCTTCCATGCCCTTGAAATCCAGCGTAACGGCTTTGCGCGAAGGACTCCATCCCTCGTCGGAATAGACCCCGCTGAAATCCGTTATTATCTGTTTGATGCCCATTTAATGAGGTTTTGCAACGGCAAAATTAGGAATTTTCCAAAATTATTGATAATTTTGTATGATTTGGTTGCAAAATGGAGCAAGTACAATCATACCCTCTCGACCCTGAAAAGGTCTATATGTCGGCCGACGAGCTGACATTGACGACCGACGAAGGCGAGGTAACCCGCAAGATGGGCGAGTGGGTGGCGTTGGAGCCCGTGCTCATCCACAAGATGATCGTGCGCGAAAAGACTCTCAAGGTCGACGAATTCGAACTGCTCCGCCCCCTGGAAAGCAAACTCCGCAAAGCGGACCCCGACTACTACAAGCGTTTCGTGGGTCTCAAGCTCGTAATCGACTATCCCGGTTACAGCAACGGAATAGTGGCCAGGATACCCTATGAAAACGACCCCGTAGGCTTCTATAAATGGTGGCGCAAGGGCGCTCACGAAGACAAGGTGTTCCTCTCGCTCGCATGGCAGATCAAACTCTTCCAGAAAGTGGCTCTGATGGATCCCAAGATGCTTCTGAAGAAGGACTACGACATACTCCGGTCATAATTAATTTCTATGGACGAGACACTGAAACTGACCTGCCTGCACGACGCCCATCTGGCGCTGGGGGCAAAAATGAGCCCGTTTGCGGGCTTCGATATGCCGATACAGTACAGCGGAATACGCGATGAACATCTGGCGGTGCGCGAACACGCCGGCATCTTCGACGTTTCGCATATGGGAGAAATCTTCATCAGCGGCCGTGACGCGCTGCGTTTCGTGAACCATATCTTCACGAACGACGCAAGCGTTCTCGCCGCCGGCCAGATAGCGTACGGAATGATGCTTTATCCCGACGGAGGCACCGTGGACGACCTTCTTGTCTATAAGGAGAAAGCCGCCGACGAGTTCCTGCTGGTGGTGAACGCAGCCAATATCGAGAATGATTACAAGTGGATGCTGGACAATGCGGCGGGATTCGACGTGAAGATCGTAAACGACTCGGAGAACTGGGGCCAGGTTGCCGTGCAGGGGCCCGAGGCGGAGAAACACGTCTGCAAGGTGCTTGGAGAGGACGTCTCGGCGTTGACTTTCTACACTTATACCGATTTCGTGAAGGATGGCAGGCGCATAATAGTGAGCCGCACCGGCTATACCGGAGAGGACGGCTTCGAGATTTACGCATCTCCCGAAAAGACGGTCGCCCTCTGGGACGCTTTCCTTGCTGACGGCGTTGTTCCCTGCGGACTCGGTTGCCGCGACACCCTGCGCTTCGAGGCCGGTCTGCCGCTTTACGGCGACGAGCTGAGCGCGGAGATATCTCCCGTGATGGCGGGCCTTTCGATGTTCTGCAAGCTCGACAAGGAGGAATTCATCGGCAAGGAGGCGGTGGCGCGGCAGAAGGCGGAAGGCGTAGCCCGCAAGATAGTCGGCCTGGAAGTGCTCGACAGGGCCATTCCTCGTGCGGGATACGCTGTCCTGGCGCCAGACGGAAGCCCCATCGGAGTGGTTACCACCGGTTACCGTTCCATTTCGCTCGACAAGAGCATCTGCTTCGCCCTCATCGATTCGGCCTATGCCGCTCTGGGCGGGGAAGTGAGCGTGGAAATCCATCACAAGGTGCTTCCCGCCGTGGTCATCAAGAAAAGATTCTATCAAACAAATTATAAGAAATGAGCAAGATTTTGGACGAGCTGCTGTACAGCGATTCCCACGAATGGGTTAAGGTTGAAGGAAATATCGCAATTATCGGCGTGAGCGATTTCGCGCAGAGCGAGATGGGTGACATCACTTATGTTGACGTTCCCGCGGAAGGCGACGAGGTCGTCAAGGGAGAGGAATTCGGTGCCCTGGAGAGCGTGAAGGCCTCCAGCGAACTCTATTCCCCGGTATCCGGCGTCATCACCGAGGTCAATGCCGACCTGGACGCCACCCCCGAACTCATCAACGAGGATCCTTACGGCGCCTGGATAATCAAGGTCGAGATGAGCGACGCTTCCGAACTCGACAGCCTCCTGAACGCAGCCGCTTACGCGGAAATCGCAAAATAACAGCCAATGGGCACATTCGCATACTTTCCTCATACGGAAGAAGACATCCGTGTGATGCTGAAACGTATCGGCGTGGAGAGCATTGACGCCCTCTATTCCGACGTTCCGGCCGATTTCATCTACAAGGGCGAATATGACCTCCCCGATGCTCTCAGCGAACAGCAGGTGAGAGATTTCTTCGATTCCCTTGGCGCAAAGAACACCAAACTCAAGGTATTTGCCGGACTCGGGGCTTACGACCATTACGTGCCGGCGGTGATTCCCTACATCACCTCCCGTTCCGAGTTCCTTACCGCCTACACGCCTTACCAGTGCGAGATTTCGCAGGGCACGCTCCGCTACATCTTCGAGTTCCAGACGATGGTCTGCCGCCTCACAGGGCTGGATGTGGCCAACGCCTCAATGTACGACGGACCCACTGCGGCGGCAGAAGCGCTCAGGATGGCGGTCGCGAGCACCCGCAAGAAGAACAAGCTCATTGTGAGCAGCCTTCTTCAGGAGCACGTTCTGAAGGTGATCCGCTGCTATATGAAATATCCCGGCTACGACGTTGTCTACACGGAGGACGTGCTTTCCGAGCTCGGTCCCGACGTGGCCGGCGTGATTGTGCCTTCGATCAGCCGTCACGGCATCGTGCAGGACCTCACGGGATACGCCGATGCGGTACACGCCGCAGGCGCACTCCTTATAGAATACTGCGATCCTTCCGCTCTGGCAGTGCTCAAGACTCCCGCGGAATGGGGCGCTGACGTTGCCGTGGGCGACGGACAGAGCCTCGGCATTCCTCTTTGCTACGGAGGCCCTTACGTGGGCTTCATGGCCTGCAAACAGGACTATATGCGCAAACTCCCCGGACGAATCGTCGGCCAGGCGCTCGACGCAAGCGGCAAACGCTGCTTCGTGCTCACGCTGCAGGCCCGCGAACAGCATATCCGCCGCGAAAAGGCGACCTCGAACATCTGCTCCAACGAATCCCTGATGGCCCTCTGGGTGACGGTATACCTGTCGCTGATGGGTCCCGAAGGAATGAAGAAGGTGAACGAGCTCAGCTGCGAAGGCGCGCACTATCTGCATCAGCAACTCCTTGCGACCGGCAAGTTCGAGGATCCGTTCCCCGGCAAGCCTTTCCTCAAGGAATTCTGCCTCAAGCCTCTTGTTCCTGCCGAAAAGCTTCAGCAGAAGCTGCTGGACGCGAGATTCTTCGCCGCCGTAAGCATCGACGGCTACGTCAATTTCTGTGTAACCGAAAAGCATGGCAAGGACGAAATAGACGCCCTCGTAGCCGCAGTAAAGGAGGCCTAGATTATGAAATACTACGATAAACTCATATTCGAACTCGGCCGTCCCGGCAGAACCGGTTACTCGCTCCCCTCGAAGTTTGGAGGCAGCACACTTCCAAAAAACTGTGCCACCCTCGGCGCCATAAGAGGGGGGACCTCGAAGCAAAGCGTAGAGGTGGGGTCGAGCGATAGCGAGACGTTTTTAGGTGGTGTGCTGCCGCAAAACGTCCTTCGAGTAAGTAAATCAGGTTTGCCGGAGGTCAGCGAGACCGATGTCGTAAGGCACTACACGAACCTTAGCCAGATGAACTTCGGCGTCGATACGGGATTCTATCCTCTGGGATCCTGCACGATGAAATACAACCCCAAGATCAACGAAGAGATTGCCTCCCATCCCGCGTTCGCAGGCTTGCACCCGCTGCAGCCGGAAAGCACGGTAAAGGGAGCCAAAGAGGTCGAAGAAGGTCTGAACAAGGCTTTGTGCACCATTACGGGAATGAAGGCGTTCACCTTCCTGCCCTGCGCAGGAGCCCACGGCGAGCTCACCGGCCTTATGCTCATCCGCGAATACCATCTTTCGCATGGAGATACGGCGAGGACGAAGGTAATCGTGCCAGACAGCGCCCACGGAACCAACCCCGCAAGCGCGAATGTATGCGGGCTTGAGATTGTGGAGGTGAAATCGAACGCCAACGGCCTTGTGGACGTGGAATCGCTCAAGCCTCTGCTCGGACCGGACATCGCGGCAATTATGCTCACGAACCCCAACACGCTCGGCCTGTTCGAGCGCGAGATAGGGGAGATCGCCAAGCTGGTGCACGGTTGCGGCGGACTGCTCTACTATGACGGAGCGAACATGAACCCGCTCATCGGAAAGGTACGCCCCGGCGATATGGGCTTCGACGTGCTGCACCTCAATCTGCACAAGAGCTTCTCGACTCCTCACGGAGGAGGCGGTCCCGGTAGCGGGCCCGTGGGCGTGGCGGAAAGGCTTTTGCCCTGCCTCGGAAACGTGCATACATCCGGCTTCCACGGCAATTTCGGCGTGATGCTGAGGGCTTATGCATATATCCTTATGCTCGGTCGCGAGAACGTGAAGATGGTAGGCCCTCTGGCCACCCTGGCGGCGAATTATATCAAGGAATCCCTCAAGGATGCCTACAAGCTTCCCATCGAGTCTGTCTGCAAGCACGAATTCGTCTTCGACGGCCTCATCAACGACGGAGCCCGAGAAGGCGTCGCGGGAGCGACCACGCTCGACGTGGCAAAGAGGCTTCTGGACTACGGCTTCCACGCTCCCACGATTTATTTCCCGTTGCTCTTCCACCAGGCGCTTATGATAGAGCCCACCGAGACGGAGTCGCTGGAAACCCTCGATGCGTTCATCGACGTTATGCACCGCATAGCCGAAGAAGCCGCAAAGGATCCCGAAATGCTGCACACGGCACCGCACAACGCGCCTATAGGCAGGCCTGACGAAACTACGGCCGCCCGCCAGCCGGTGCTCAAATACGAATAATGGAAATCAAACAGGTCGCGGTATTCCGCTCACCACTGGCTGAGAAGTTCGGTCTGCCCAGGCAGGCCGGACTTGCTCCGTCTTTACGCGGAGTCATTGAATTCCTGCCGGGATACGATGCGCCCGAAGCGTTCAGGGGCCTGGAAGGCTTCGAAAGGCTCTGGATTCTGTGGGAATTCAACCTGAACAGGGGAGAGGACTGGCATCCGACCGTGCGTCCTCCGCGTCTCGGCGGCAACGAACGTATAGGAGTATGGGCGAGCCGCTCTCCGTACAGGCCCAATCCAATCGGTCTTTCCTGCGTGAAGATAGAGGCGGTGAACCCTGAAAAGGGAACGATAGAGGTCAGCGGAGCGGACATTGCCGACGGTACTCCAATTTACGACGTAAAGCCCTATCTGGCATATTCCGACGCCCATCCAGGTGTCCGGGAAGGCTTTGCAGGCGGCGAGTGGAAGCCGCTGGAGGTCGTCATCCCCGAGCCGATGGCCGGATTCTTCTCCAAGGATGAATTGCGCGCCCTGGAAGAGATTCTCGCACAGGATCCGCGCCCCGCATACCAGGACGACCCCGAGCGGGACTACGGCCTGGCATTCGCCGGCAGGAACGTGCGTTTCAAAGTAAAAGACGGCGTCCTTACAGTGGCCGCCGTCCTTTAATCCTTATTATATAATAATTATTTGCGCTTGCCTTTGCCGTGGCGGTTCTTCTTCTTTTTGGAGAGGATGAAACCAAGCATGAGGCCTGCGAGCGCTATCCCTATAATAACATAGGTGAAATTGCTGGCATTGTCTCCCTTCACGCGGGACCACATCGCAAGAAGCTTCGCGGTATCCTCGCCCCAGTCGTGCTCGAGGGCGCAGCGTTCGATGATTTCCCTGCCGGGATAGAGGGTCTCGTCCACGTGGACCGCCGAGGCCTGCTCGCCGAAGAAATAACTGAGGTCCACTGCGGGCTTTTCCTCGTCGATCTGCGACTCGAGCACCTCGATGGCGCCGTTGGCTGAAACATAGCCGGTCTCCTCCATATTGCGTATGGCGATGTCCGGACGGCACATGAAGTCGATGAACCAGGTTGCGGCCGTCGCATTCTTGGCATACTTGGGGATTACCCAGCTGTCGAACCAGACGTTGCCACCTTCCTTGGGAACTACGTACTTGAGCTCGACGCCCAATGCCGCGGCCTCTTCTATGGCCCATACGGCGTCACCGCTCCAGTTCAGGGAAACGACGCCGCGTTCCTTTGTCATCTGCTCCTTGCCGAAGTCGGCTTCCCAGCCCAGCACGCCGTCCTTGACCTGCTTCAGATAGGCTTCTACGGCCGCAAGGGACTCGTCGGAGGAATCGTGCATGAGATCGGCGAGAGTCACCTTGCCGGACTTGAGTTCATCCTGCTTCAGGTAAATCAGCACGGGGCAGTATACGTCGCGGGGAGCGTCCTTGATGAGAATCTTGCCCGCGAACTTGGGATTGCGGATGACATCCCAGGTCGAAGCCTCCTCGTCCGTCACATATTTCGTGTTGTAGAGGATTCCGGAAGTACCCCACATATAGGGTACGGAATAGTCGTTGGCATCGATTTCCGGATTGATTTCGCGGAAGATGCGCTGCATGTACGGCGACTTGTTGTTGGCGATGTAATTGATCGAATCGGGAATTGATGCGAAATCGAGGGGAATGAGAAGACCCTGGTTGAGCATACGCTCGAGGATGTAGTCCGAAGGGCACACTACGTCATAGTCTTCCTGGCCTTTCTCGATCTTGGAGAGCATCGTCTCGTTGATGTCGAAGGTCTGGTAGATGACCTTGATCTTTTCGCCGGTCTGCTGCTCGTACCACTGCTCGAATTCGGGCAGCACGGACTCGTCGATGTAGTCCGACCAGTTGTAAACCTTGAGAATTTCGCCCCTCGGGCCAGCCGAGAGCGACACTGCCGCAAACATCGCGGCGGCAATTGCCAAAGTCCTGATTTTCATTATTGTTCTGTTGTTTTGGGTTTTCTCATATTGATTACCAGAAGCACCACGAGGATGACCAGGAAGATGATGGTCATAAGCGGCTTCAGCTCGGGGGTGAGGCCGCCTTTGCGCGCATCTGCGTAGATATATGTGGACAATGTGTCCAGGCCGATGGTTCCGCGCGTGAAGAAGGTCACCGCGAAATCGTCGAGGCTCATCGTGAACGAAAGGATGAAGCCCGATATCATTCCGGGCCTCAGCGCGGGCACGAGCACTTTGCGCAGGGCCTGCATCGGCGTGGCTCCGAGGTCCAGCGCCGCTTCATATATGTTGGGATTGAGCTGCGAGAGCTTGGGAAGCACGTTCAGCACCACATAGGGAGTGCAGAAGGTGATGTGCGCCAGCACCACGGTCGTGTAGCCCTGGGAGATGTGCAGGAACACGAAGAGCAGGAAGAGCGAAACGCCCGTGATGATGTCGGGGTTGATCATCGGGATGTTGTTCAGGAAGCTCATTACCTGCCTGTTGCGGGGCTTGAGGCGCGAGATGCCTATGGCCGCCAGCGTGCCGAGGAAAGTGGCAACCGTGGAGGCTATGAGGGCGATCAGGAGAGTGTTGTTCACGGCGGACATAAGCCCGGAGGAATTCTGCATCGAGCCCGTGAAGAGATTCTTGTAGAGGTCCAGCGAGAAACCCGTCCAGTTGCCGAGCGACTTGGCCTCGGTGAAGGAGAACACCGCGATGAAAAGGATGGGGGCGTAAAGCACCACCAGAAGCAGCCAGATGTATACTCTGGATATGATTCTCGAAGCCTTCATCACACAGTCCCTCCTACAGTATCCTCCTGCGAGTCACTGCCCTGCAGGAAGGTCGTTATGCCGATTATCACGAGCATTATGAGCGAAAGAGCCGCGCCGTAGTTCCACATCGAGTTGTTGATGTTCTCCTGGATTATGGTACCGAAGAGCTTTATCTTGTTGTTGGTGAGGAACTCAGAAATTGCGAAGGTCGATACGGTAGGCATGAACACCATCATCACGCCGCTCCAGACTCCCGGCATCGAGAGGGGGAGAGTCACCTTGCGGAAGACTTCTCCCGGGGTGGCGCCAAGGTCCTGCGCCGCTTCCGCGTATGACTTGTCCATCTTGTTGAGCTGGTTGTAGATGGGGTAGATCATAAACGGCAGATAGTCGTAGCACATACCGAAGAGCAGCGTGCCCTTTCCGAGCGCCACGCCGGCCATGGTGAATAGCTCGGCGGTAGCGAGCGTGCGCATCAGCGCGTTTATCCACATCGGCAGGATGAAGAGGACTACCGTGACAGCGCTCCTGTTGAGATTCCTGTCGGCAAGAATATATGCCGCAGGATAGCCTATGAGGATGCAGAGGGCGGTATTCTCGAGCGCCACTTCTATCGAAAGCGCGAAGGTGGCGAGGGAATCCTTGTCCGAAAAGAAGTTGGTTATGTTCGACAGCGTGAAATGCCCTGAATTGTCCTGGAAGGAATAGATCACAACCAGAACCAGCGGGAGCACCACGAAGAGCACCAGGAATATGAAATAAGGCAGTGCCCAGGTCGAACGCTTATTCATCTTTCTTCTGCGCTTTGCTCAAACGGATGTCCTTGGGAAGTATGCGTATGCCGACGAAGTCGTTCTTGTCCCATACGTCTGTGGTGTCCACCCATATCTTCTCGCCGCTTTCGGTCTTGATGGTGAGATGGTAGTGGTCGCCCTTGTAGAGGATGAAGTCCACGTTGCCCGTAGTGACGGCGTCGTCTTCGTGGTCGAGCAGGTCGACTTTGCCGAAATCGACGGAGACGATCACCTCATCGCCATCTTCGAAGCCGTTCGTGCGGCATTCCCATTCGGCGCCGAGGAATTCGACCTTGCCTTCGCCGGTGACGGTTCCGGAGTAGCTGTTGTTGACGCGCTCCTTTTTCATCACCTGGATGTCGTTCGGGTGGATGTGCATTCCGACGGTTGTGCCGGGCTCGAAGGCGTTGTAGTCCTGGATCATCAGCTCGTTGCCGCTGTCGGTGTCCACGAACATCTCGTAGTGCACGCCCTTGAAAGTGCAGGTGCGGACCACGCCCGTGAACTGCTCGCCTTCGGTATTCTTCTTTATATATATGTCTTCCGGACGGATTACAACGTCCACGGGGACATTCTCGCCGAAGCCCTTGTCGACGCAGTCGAAATCGTGTCCTATGAAGCTCACGCGCTTGTCCTCGAGCATGGTGCCGTTAAGGATGTTGCTCTCGCCGATGAAGTCGGCCACGAAGGAGTTCACGGGCTCGTTGTAGATATCTGTGGGGGTGCCTATCTGCTGGATCTTGCCCTCGTTCATGACGACTATCGTGTCGCTGAGCGTAAGGGCCTCTTCCTGGTCGTGGGTGACATATATGAAGGTGATGCCCAGTTTCTGGTGCATCTCCTTGAGCTCTATCTGCATATCCTTGCGCATCTTCAGGTCCAGTGCCGCCAGAGGCTCGTCGAGAAGAAGCACCTTGGGCTGGTTGACAATGGCCCTCGCGATTGCGATGCGCTGCTGCTGGCCGCCGGAGAGGGTCTCCACGTCGCGGTCCTCGTAATCGGACATCGCCACGAGTTTGAGCACCTTGCGCACGCGCTTGTCTATCTCGTCCTCGGGCACCTTCTTCAGCTTGAGGCCGAAGGCGATGTTGTCGTAGACGTCGAGATGGGGGAAGAGCGCATAGCGCTGGAATACAGTGTTCAAGGGCCTCAGGTGCGGGGGAGTGTCCAGAAGGTCCTTTCCCTCAAGGAAGACGGCGCCTTCGTCGGGACGCATGAAGCCAGCGATGATCCGAAGAAGGGTGGTCTTGCCGCAGCCGGAAGGTCCGAGCAGGGTAAGGAACTCGCCCTCGCGGACGTAGAGGTTGATGTCATCGAGCACTTTCTTGTCCCCGTAGCTTTTGGAGAGGTGCGCGATGTTGATGATGTGTTCGTCTTTCGGCATCAGAGGGAGAAGTTGAGATGATAGATGACACCCACGAGCGCCTCGTAGCAACCGTAAACGTTGTTGCGCGAGAAGGTTGCGTGGACGCGGAGATCCTCGCTGTCCTTGAGCGGGAACCAGTGCACTCCGCCGCCGAAGTTCCATCGTGTGCGGTCGCCCCCAAACTCATACCATTTCGAGCTCTCCATTCCCGCCCTGCCTACGAATGCGAACTGGTCGAGAGGCTTCCAGGAGATGCCCGCGTAGGCGGAGTGGCCCTTGTCGAGCACGTCGAGAGAAACTGCATTGCTGTAGTCAGCGCTGATTGTCAAGTTTTCGCCTATGCTGAAGCTCTGGCCGAGGGAAAGCAGGGGATAGTATTCGCCGTCTCCCTTGCCAACCATCGCGAAACTCCAGATGTTCGCCACCGGACCGTATTCGCCGCGCCACTGGGCGGCATAGCTGTACAGACCGCTGGTGAAAGGATGTTCGCCGTAAGGGGATGTGCTCATCTGAAGGCCCAGGGTGGTGCTTTCATTGCTCCATCCTGCGGAAACCTGCCACTGAAAAGGCTGGAAATTGTTCCAGAGCGTGGATGCCATCATCGGGTGCACGTTGAAGTCGTACTCGTCGAACTCGATGCCGCCCATATAGAGCATGTTCTTGCCGAGATTCGCCCAGAACCCGGAGTCGAAATCATACTGGAGGTACGCCGCGTTCAGCCAGTTGTCCCAGTCGGAATGCCCGGTGTGCCTGTAGAGGTCCAGGAGGCCGTCCTTGTCGAACTTCTTGTCCACCAGGCCAAAGCTCGCCCAATGGTTCTCGAGATAGAAGGAAATGTGCTCTGAAATGTTCCCCTCGAAAAGGGAGTAGATTGAAGAATTGCCGAGTGTCGGTTCGACGTTGCCGTCGTTATTACCCACAGGGCCACTGATACCGAGGTCGAGCCTCGGAACGATAGACAACTCGGCACCTGCGCCGGAGTTGTCAGCCTCTTGTGAGAACAAGAGGCAGCAAGGCAGCAAGAATGCTGCGCACACTGACAGGAATTTCTTCATTAGGCCGCATAAAAATTTATTTGGTTCAACTTTGCGGCAAAGATATAAAAAATGCGGATAAGTTGTGTATATTTGTGGATATGATTCACGTCTTCTGCAAAAACACCGGCACAAGCAAATCTTTCAGGGAGGGAACCACACTCCTCGATATGCTGTCGGAATTCAGCTTCGAAAGGCCTTATCCCATTGTCTCTGCGAGAGTTAACAACGTCTCCCAGGGGCTTAAGTTCAGGGTTTACAACAGCCGCGACATCGAGTTTCTGGATTGCACTTCGCCCAGCGGAATGCGCGTCTACATCCGCTCGCTGAGCTTCCTTCTGTGCAAGGCGACCAGAGATGTTTTCAGGGGTAGCAAACTCTATATCGAGCACCCCATCTCCCACGGGTATTACTGCGAATTGGCGAAGGCCGACAAGAAGCCCGTGACACAGGACGACGTGGACAAAATCAAGGCCCGCATGCAGCAGCTCGTGGACAAGAACATGGCGTTCCACCGCTACGAGGTGCAGACTCAGGAGGCGATCCGCATCTTCAAGGACAAAGGCCTGGAAGACAAGGTGAAGTTATTGGAAACAAGCGGAGAGGTGTATATGAACTATTACACCCTCGGCCGCACCACGGACTATTATTACGGACGCCTGGTGCCCACCGCTGGCTGGCTGAAGGTGTTCGACCTGAAACTCTACCACAAGGGAATGCTTCTGGTAGGCCCCAGCAAGCACAATCCTTACGAACTTGCGCCCTATGTGGACCAGCCCAAGACCTTCGCGATGTTCTCGGAGAACATCAAATGGAACAATATCATGGGCCTGCGTACGGTTGGAGACCTTAACCACGCCCTGCTCGAAGGCGGCGGAAGCGACCTCATCCAGATAGCTGAAGCCCTCCAGGAAAAGAAGATAGTGCAGATGGCGGAGGAGATAGAAAAGCGCTATCGCTCGCGCAGCAAGGTGCGCCTGGTGCTCATCACCGGCCCTTCGAGCTCGGGTAAGACGACCTTCTCCAAGAGGCTCAGCGTCCAGCTCAAGGCCTGCGGCCTGAGGCCCCTCACCTTCAGTACCGACGACTATTTCGTGGACAGGGAGAAGACTCCGCGCCTGCCGGACGGCAGCTTCGACTTCGACAATTTCGAGACGGTGGACCACAAGGCGCTGGAACGCGACCTGCGCAAGATTCTCGACGGAGAAGAGGTGGAGGTGCCCGAATTCAACTTCGTCACCGGGAAACGCGAATACAACGGCCGCAAGTACAAGCTGGGACCGCAGAACATAATAATTCTCGAAGGTATCCACGCGCTGAATCCCAAGCTTACCAAGAAGATTCCCGACAACCGCAAGTACCGCATATTCATTTCTACTCTGACCGGTATCCCCCTCGACAACCACAACTGCATCCCAACCAGCGACAACCGCCTGCTCAGGCGCATCGTGCGCGACTGCAACAAGGGAGCTTTCACCGCCAGGGAAACCATCAGCCAGTGGCCTAAGGTGAGGGCTGCGGAAGACGAATGGATCTATCCTTTCCAGGAGCAGGCGGACGTGATGTTCAATTCGGCCTACCTTATTGAATTCGCCGTGCTGCGCAACCACGCGGAACCGATTCTTCGCAGCGTGCCGAAGAATTGCCCCGAATACAGCGAGGCGCATCGCCTGCTGAAGTTCATACACTATTTCACTCCGGTATCGGACAGCGAGATTCCTCTGACTTCGCTTCTCCGCGAATTCGTAGGAGGCTCGAGTTTCAAATAGAGAAGCCCTTGATGGCCTCGAAGGCTTCGGCTTCCTTGTCGCCGAGTTTCGTTTCGAGGAAATGGGGAATCATGCGGGGACTGTGGATATCGCTTCCCGCCATCGTATAAAAGCCCGCGAGCAACAGCTTGAGGGCTTTTTTCTGCGCCCTTTCGCCGTACAGGCCGGCCAGCGAACCGATGTTCATCTGAAGGGTTATGCCCTTGTCGCGAAGCGCCTGATAGTCCTTGTCTTCCATATAGACGTAGCGCTCGGGGTGCGCCAGAACGGGTTCGTAGCCGCGAGTCTGTATCTCGAAAAGCAGATTGTCGAAGTCCATCGGCGGCTGGTAATAGGAGGTCTCTACCAGAAGGCGCCTGCCGTCGCCGTGGGTCAGGAGGTTCTCCGATTCCAGCAGGGCGGGGAAGGCCGAGTCCAGCATATATTCCGCCGCCAGGTGCAGCTTGATGCCGCCCTTGTATTCCTGCTTGAAGGCCTCGAAACGCTTCCTCAGGTCCTCCGGCGTATTGGGCACGTCGGCCATTATATGGGGAGTGAACACCACCTCGCGGATGCCTTCCTTCTCGTACGCGTCGAGTATGTCCAGACTGTCGGACATCTTCCTCACGCCGTCGTCCACGCCGGGCAGGATATGGCTGTGGCAGTCGTTGAATCCGCCGAGGTCTATGGCCTTCTTTCTTTTGAACAGGAACATAACGGCACAAAGATAATCTTATTTCAGCAATATTTGTTATATTTGCGTGTTACGCTGAAACTGTGTACTAATAATAAACAACTAATCTTAAGACAGATGAAAAAGTACTTGACAATCGTTGCTTCGGCACTCTTGATGTTTGCGGGAGCGAATCTCTATGCCCAGAACGCGCAGGAGAATCTTGACAAGGCCAAAGACGCGCTGAAAGACGCGCAGAAGCACTACGACAAGGTGGAAAAGGTCGAAGGCCGCAAGATCGACGCGTGCAAAGACAAGATTTCCGACCTCAAACTCAAGATTGACAAGGACAACCTGGCCATCAACGAAGCCAATTCCCTCATCAAGCAGAAACAGCAGACGCTGAAGCTGAAGAAGGATGCCTACGCCGCCGAGAAGAAGGCCCTGGCGGCCGACGGAGGACTCTCCAAGGCGGACAAGATGCAGTTGAAGGAGCGCGAAGGCGAGGTCAAGGCCATTGCGAACGACATCAAAAATGACCAAAACACCGTCAAGACCCTCAAGAGCAGCATCTCCGACAAGAAGAACGCCATCAAGAGGGAGCAGAACTCCATCAACAAGAGCAAAGCTGAGATTTCCGCCGCAAAGAAGGAACTCAACGAGGCCAAGCAGGGCGTGAAAGCCGGCAAGAAGGCAGTAAGCGCCGAAAAGAAAGCAGCAGCAGCCGAAGCAAAGGTTGCTGCTGCTGAAAAAAAGGCCGCCGAGAAGGCTGAAGCGGATGCCGCAGCAGCCGCCAAGCTTGCAGCCAAGGAAAGCGAGAAGGCAGCCAACGAAGCAGCCGAGGTGGCTCAGGCCAAGGCCCAGGCGGCTGAAGCCAACGCCGCGGCAGCCGCTGCAGAAGTGGCTGTAGCCCAGGCCGAACACGCCAAAGCAGAAACGGAAGCCGCGAAGGCCGCAGTTCAAGCCGAGGCCGGGAAGGTCGCCGCTGAAGCATCTGCCAAGTTGATCGACGACGCGTTCTCAAACGCCGACGCGCAGCTTCTCCTTCTCCTCGCGGAGAGCGAGACCGACCAGATCCGTTTCCCTATGACGGTATTCCCCGGCGGCGACATTCTCTTCGCCCCCGCGACGTCCTGGGCTGCCGGATACCCCGCCGGTTCGTTCTGGCTTATGTATGAGTACACTGGCGACGAGTTCTGGGCCGGACACGCCAAGAACTACACCGAGGCCCTCAGCGAAGTGCAGAATCTCGCGGACAACCACGACCTCGGATTCATCGTCGCAAGCAGCTACGGACAGGGCCTCAGGCTCAAGAAGACCGAAGCTTACAAGGAAGTCATCCTGAATGCCGCCAAGGCCTACAGCGCCTGCCTTGCCGCAGGAGACAATATAATGAACCTCGAACTCCTCTTCCAGGCCAGCGCCATTTCCGGCGACAAGACCTACGCCGATGCCGCCAACGCATTCATCGGCAAAGCATTGGAGAACTACGACATCCCTTCGGCCGCCCTAGCTCAGTCCTGGGCTCTCTACGGCTTTACGATGGCATACCGCTACACCGAGAATATGGTTTATCTCGCTCAGGCAGAAAAGATCGTCGAAGCGCTTGTGGACCCTCTCGAGGACCATGCCGACGCATCGGCTGCCGCTGTAATCGCATCCTCGCTGTATGAACTCTACGGCATCACCGCGAAGGCGCCCTACAAGAAGCAGGCTGACAAGATTATGCTGAGCCTCGCATCTCCCGACTTCACCGCCGAGCAGGGCAGCAACCACGGATTCATTCTCAAGAATCCCGTGCAGAACTTTGCAGACTACTATTATCTGGAGGCTCTTCTCCGCAAGAAGGCTATCGAGAAGATATAGAACCGGCTATTGCCGCCGCCACTGCATAAGCGGTGCTCCAGGCGGCCTGGAGGTTGAATCCTCCGGTAAGTGCGTCGATATCGAGAATTTCCCCGGCGAAATACAGTCCGGGGATTTTTTTGCATTCCAGCGTATGAGGATCGACTTCGCCGGCTGCAACTCCGCCACTGGTGACGAACTCGTCCTTGAAAGGGGAGCGTCCCGCTATTTGCAGGCTGTCGTTGCAAAGGACCGCGCGCAGTTTGTTCAAGCCGGTGACGCCGACCTCTCCCCAGGTTCTTTCTGGGGCTATACCGGCCTTGGCGCAAAGACAAGCCCACAGACGCGAAGGAATGCTGCCGGGATGGGCGTTGCTCACGAGCTTGCGCGAGTTGTCGCGTTTAAGGCCTTCCAGCAGCGCCAGGGCCTTCTCTTCGTTGCAACCGAGCCAATTCACCGCCAGGGCGCTCTTGTAGCCGCATTCGGCGAGATGCCTTGCAGCATAGGATGAGAGCCTGAGCACGGCAGGGCCGCTGATGCCGAAATCCGTGACGAGCAGGGAACCGTCGCTCTTGAAAGAGGTTCCGGGTATGCTTAAAGAGGCTTTCACGCCAATTCCGGCGAGAGTACGCAGCGCGGCATCCTCGAGCCTGAATGCGAAAAGAGAGGGGACGGGGGAGACGGTTTCGATGCCGAGGCTGTTCAGGATGCGCATTCCCGGGCCTCCTCCCGTCGTCAGCACAATGAAGTCGGCCCCGAGCCCGTCAATGCTCTCCACGGCGGTATTCGTGCGTATTGAGGCGCCGTCAAGTGCTTTCCCGAGGCAATGCACGATTTCCCGGGCGTCATCGCTCACCGGGAAAACTCTGCCTCCATCTTCTACTTTAAGACGGACCCCGCGGGATTCGAACCACTCAATGGTCTCCGCCGGGCCGAAACGGCCGAGAAGCTTCGACATAAGTGCGTTTCCCCGGGGGTAGACTGCGGAAAGTTCCCTCCGTCCCGGCATCGCCCTTCCCCCGGCAAGTGGGCGGCCTCCTTCCTGTGGCCATCCGAGGGCCTCGAAAGTATTGGTAAGGTTGCAGCGTCCGCCTCCGGTCCTGCCTAGCTTCACAAGCGGGCGGGAGGCCTTCTCCAGAAGCTCCACGTCCGCCTCGAAGCCCTTTTCGCGAAGCATTGCGAGCAGATTCGCCGCGCAGAAACAACCCGCGGCGCCGGCACCTATGACACTTATCTTCATCGTTGCGAAGATAGCAAAATAATTCCTATCTTTACAAAACGAAAAACCAATACAGTATGCTCAGACAGATTACCCCGGACATCATCTACATCGGCACCGACGACCTCAATTCGCATCTTTTCGAAAGCCAGTATCCCATTCCCGACGGAATGGCCTACAACTCCTATATCATAAAGGACGACAAGACCGCCATCCTGGACACTTCCGACAAGGCAACTGCCGAGGATTGGAAAGACAACCTCGTGACGGCCCTGAAGGGCGTGAAACCAGATTATCTGGTGGTCCATCACCTCGAACCCGACCATTCGGCTTTGATCGCGTGGGCGATGAAGGAGTTCCCCGGCCTGACGCTGGTGGCTTCGGCAAGGGCGATTGCGATGGTGCCCCAGTTCTTCGAAGGAATCGAGCTCGAGGGACGCACCCTGTCGGTGAAGGAGGGCGACGTGCTGGACCTCGGACGCCACAGTCTCCAGTTCTTCGGCGCCCCGATGGTGCACTGGCCCGAGGTAATGGTTAGTTTCGAGCCAGCTACCGGGACTTTGTTCAGCGCAGATGCCTTCGGCAAGTTTGGAGCCCTCTTCAAATGCGGATACACCGATGCTGACGATGACGACTGGGCCTGCGAAGGACGCCGCTACTATTTCAACATCTGCGGCAAATACGGCGGCCCCGTTCAGACTCTGCTGAAGAAGCTCGCGGGGGTCGACGTGAAGCGCATCTGCGCCCTTCACGGACCGATCCTGGAGAACCCGGCGGAATTCGTAAAACTCTACGATATCTGGAGCAGCTACGGTGTGGAATCCGAGGGCGTTTTCGTGGCATACGCCTCCATACACGGAGGAACTGCAGCCGCCGCGGAAAAGTTTGCTGAAATACTCAAGGACAAGGGCTGCCCCAAGGTGGTCCTCACCGACCTTTCCGACTGCGACCAGGCCGAGGCGGTAGAAGACGCTTTCCGCTACGGGAAGCTGGTCGTGGCCGCCAGTTCATACGACGCGGGACTCTTCCCTCCGGCATACTCGTTCATCCATCATCTGCAGGACAAGGCCTGGCAGAAGAGGCGCGTGGGGCTTATCGAAAACGGTTCCTGGGCGCCCAGCGCGGGGCGTGTGATGAAGGAGATGTTCTCCTCTATGAAGGACGTGGAACTCGTCGAGCCTCTCGTGACCATCAAGAGCACGCTGAAAGAAGCCGACGTTCCGGCTCTGGAGGCCCTTGCGGACGCTATCCTGAAGTAGGCGTCTTCGCCTGCAGCCTATTCGTCGATGTGCAGTTCGTAACGGGCGATCTCGAACTCCCTGTCGTCGCCCATATGCTTTCCGAGATCGTCGGAAATCTTGATCACCTTTTCCCAGGGGTCCTTTCCGCTCATACGGCAGCGTGAGAGCTTCATCACTATGTTCGCGGGCCTGTATCCTTCGATGCCCGGGTCGCAGGTGATGTTGGTGCCGATGCCGGCGCTGAACTTGATCTTGCCCTTGAAGTAGTCCGCCACGCGCTTGTAGCGGGGGAAATCCAGGGCGTTGCTGAAGACCATTATCTTGCTCGCGGGGTCGATTCCGAACTCCTTCAGACGGGCGATGACCATTTCACCGACCTCTATTTCATCTCCGGAATCCTGGCGGAAACCGTCGAGAAGCTTTGCCTGCTTCATCGTGAGGGTGCGCAGGAAGGATTTCGTTGTGAATGTATCGATAAGCGCAGTTCCGAGGGCTCCGTCGTATACCTTAATCCAGTCTTCGAGCGAGAGGAAATTGGCCCTCTTGTAGCCGAACACTCCGCTGTGGAACATAACCCATTCGTGCGGGAAGGTGCCTACGGGAGTGAGCCCGTATTTCATGGCGAAATACACGTTTGACGTGCCCGCGCAGTACTTGGGGCAGTGTTCCTTTATGCTCTGGACGATCTTCTCGTGAAGCGCGGAAGAGAAGCGCCTGCGGGTGCCGAACTCCGAGAACGGGAGCTGGTGTTCGTTCGCGAAGGCGAGCTTGTCTTCGAGGATGCCTACGGCCTTGCCGTAATCCACCTTGACACCGCGGTATTTGTTGCGAAGTTCGGCCACGATGGCGAGAACAGGCACTTCGTAAAGGGTAACCTTGTACAGATAGTCGGTCACTTCTATCAGCAGATGGCCCGCATCGTCCAGACTGGCGTCTATCTTGTCGGGCTCGAAACGGAAGCTTGCAAGCCATTCCCAGTAGTTTCTGGCGATATATTTCACGCGCTTGGTGACATATTCATATTCCTCCTTGGTGAGCGCCAGAGAGCCAAGGTTCTTCAGTTCCGCCTTGAGTTCCGCGAGGAAGGAGGCGTCATAAACTTCCGCGTTGCGGTCGTTGAACTTGAAGGTGCCCTCCGCGAGGGGATAGAGCTGGAAATAGGCGTTTGAGGTCGAAAACTTGTAGAGGTCGGTGTCCAGAATGCTGAGTATCATTTTCTTGCATTGTTTGTTTCGAAGCGCTAAAGTACAAAATCCCTGCGAAAGAAGCAAAATAATGCGTATCTTCGCAATATGAACGAAGAGTTGAACCTTGTCAGGGACCTGGCTGTCATACTCATCTCGGCTGGCATTTTCACCATCATCTGCCGGGCTCTGAAGCAGCCTTCCATCCTGGGCTACATAGTGGCGGGGTTCATCATCAGCCCGAATCTCGGTCTCTTCGGCATCTCCAGCATGGAAACCGTGCACCAGTGGTCCGAAATCGGCATCATCTTCCTGATGTTCGGTTTGGGACTCGAGTTCAGTTTCAAGAAGCTTCTCTCGGTAGGCAGCAGCGCAATAACCATAGCCGGAAGCAAGTTCGTGGGGGTTTTCATAGTGGGATTCACCCTCGGCAAAGCCCTCGGGTGGACGGGGATGGAGGCCATTTTCCTCGCCGGTCTGCTGTCGATGTCCTCCACAGCGGTAATTATCAAGTCATATAACGAGATGGGGCTGAAGAACGCCCCTTACGCACCGATGGTCTTCGGCGACCTGATAGTGGAGGATATGTTCGCCATCCTGCTGATGGTGCTGCTTTCTACGCTGGCGGTTTCGCACCGCTTTGCCGGGGGAGAGATGCTATTCAACCTCGCGAAGCTCGGATTCTTCCTCGTGCTATGGTTCGTAATCGGCATCTGGCTCATCCCCAGCGTGCTGAAAAGGGCCAGGGCATATATCAACGACGAGATTCTTCTCATAGTGAGCATAGGCCTCTGCTTCGGAATGGTGACGCTGGCGAACCTCGCGGGCTTCTCCTCTGCGCTCGGCGCCTTCGTCATAGGTTCGATACTGGCCGAAACGGTGGAGAGCGAGCACATCGAACGCCTCGTGATGCCTATCAAGGACCTCTTCGGGGCCATCTTCTTCATCTCGGTGGGAATGATGATTTCCCCTGCGGTGATAGCTTCCCACTGGCTTCTGATCCTCCTCATCTGCATAGTGGTGCTGATTTGCGACACCCTTTTCGTGGGCATCGGAGTGCTGCTTTCGGGCGGTGGCCTGGACAATGCGGTGCACGCCGGTCTCAGCCTTGCGATGCTGGGCGAATTCGGCTTCATCATAGCGGGAGTCGGCACCAGCCTCGGGGTTATGCGTGACTTCATCTACCCGGTCATAATTGCGGTGTCGGTAATCACGATACTTGTATCGCCCTATATGCTGCGGCTCACCGGTCCTCTGCTCGGGCTGCTTCGCGACAAACTGCCTCCCAAACTGCTGGAGAGGGTGGACAAGCCCGTCCGCAAGACACGCACTTCCGACGAGGAACGCAGTGAATGGAGAGTGCTTCTCCGCACCTACATCACGAGGGTTCTGCTCTATACGGTAGTGATTATCGCCATAATCATCTGCTGCAAGAACTTCGTTTCGCCTCTGCTGGGACATATGGCGCCCGGAATGGGCGAGGGACTGCACAACTGGCTGATGGTGATCTTCACGCTGCTGGTGCTGACGCCTTTCCTCTATGGCCTTGCTCTGCCTTCCACGACGGTGAAGGAGGCGATAGACAAGGTGCTCGCGAAGAAAGCATCCAACGTTTTCCCCATATGGGCGCTGCTTCTGCTAAGGCTCTTCCTTGCCACTGGTTTCATACTGATAGTCGTGGAGAGTTACATAGCCCTGCGCGGATGGTCCCTGGTGGCTATAGTGCTTGCCACGATAGCTTTCATAATCGCATCCAAGAAGATTCTCGACAAATACGGACTGTTCGAGCGAAAGTTCCTCGAGAACCTTAACGAGAAGGAGCGGATGCAGCGGAAGAAAGCCCGCGAGAACCGGGAGCCAGAGATGCACAGCCTGGTGCTGGACGCATCTTCGCCTTACGTAGGCAAATGCCTGAAGGAACTCGATTTGAGAAAGGAAGGCCTGCTTGTGGTTAGCGTGCTGCGCGGGGACGATTTCATCACCAATCCGGAACCCGGCTTCGTCTTTGCCGAAGGGGACCGCATCTGGCTTGCCCAGGGGAAGAAGAAATCCTAGTCTTCCGAAATTACCTTGTCCATAAGCAGATCGTGGGCGTCCATAGGGATGTCGTCACGAAGGAATACCTTGAAGCACAGGCAGATGCGTTTTGCCTTGATGGGGGAGAGGAAACGGTCGTAATAACCGGCGCCGTGCCCGATTCGCCTGCCGTCCCGGCTTGCCGCGATGCAGGGGACTATTGCAAGGTCGATGTCTTCGGGGGCGATTTCGGGGAGTCCCTCGGCAGGCTCGAAGATGCCGTAGGAGCCGGGATGGAGATCTGCCTGGGAGGAGATGCGTACCGCCTTCATAATGCCCTTGCCGATGCATTTCGGGACGCACAGGACCTTGCCCGAAGCGAGGGCATCCGCAATAATCGCCCCGGTATCTGGCTCACGTTCGGTCGAGACATAGCAGAAAACGGTCTTTGCGGTCTTGTAGAGAGGCTCGCGCAGAAGAGCCGAGGCGATGCTTGCGCCGGCTGCCTTGCGCGTTCCTGCGTCGAGGGCGGCGCGTTTTATCTGCTTTCGTATGTCCTCTTTGTCGGATGTCTTCATCTCAGGGCAAAAATAACTCTTTTCCGGCAAACTTGGGTCCATATCAAAAAAATAGACTACCTTTGCTGCGCAACAGAATTCTTTAAATTATGAAAAAACAACTTCTGACCATTGCGGCAGCGTTCCTTATGGGCGGCTCCGCATTTGCAGGCGGCTATCTCGCCAACACCAACCAGAACGTGGCATTTTTGCGCAATCCCGCCCAGGGAGCGACCAT
>JAGABD010000040.1 GCA_017614795.1 Bacteroidales bacterium | reverse complement strand
TCGAATATCTTCCGCGCTGCACGGGACTGCGGCTGAAAAGGCTGAAGCCATGGGAATCAGCCTGAACGATTTTATTTCACGCGCGCTTCAGGCCGCAGTGTCATAGGTTATGGCGGATAATTTTCTGGAAAAACAGTACGACGCTGCGTTCGGGAAGGATGCGGGGAGGGAGAGCGTGAGCATACGCCACGGACTGGTCATCCGCAAGAAGGGAGGGAAGATAGTGTCCGTAAAGAAGCTCAGTCCATGTGGAAAGACAGCGGAGAAAGATCCTCGTCATAATCCTCCGAAGGCTCGTTGAACGGCTCCAGGAAGGGGTTGCCGATGCGCTCGTCCGAGATTGTGGTAGGGCGGCCGTGACCGGGATAGACGTCGGTTTCGCCGGGGAGGAAAATCAGCTTTTCCATAATGCTGCGGATAATCGCATCGTAGTCGCCGTATTCCAGGTCGGTGCGGCCGATGGTGCCGGCGAACAAAGTGTCCCCGCTGAACAGCACCCCTGCATCTTCGCAGTACCAGCATACTCCGCCGGGAGTGTGTCCCGGGGTGGAAATAACCCTGAAGGAAAGCCCCTCACCAAAATCCAGCACGTCCCCGTCTTCTACAGGCGTTGAAACGAAGTCCGGCTGGAACCCGGAAATGCCGCTTTCGTCCACGTATTTTTTGTCCAGCTCCAAGGTTTTGGCCTCGTCCGGGTGCATATATACCGGAATGCCTCCAAAGTGGTCCTGGAGGGTCTTCGCGGCCAGCATATGGTCGAAGTGGGCGTGGGTGAGAAGGATGGCGCATGGCTTCAGCCCTTCGGCGTCCAGATATTCGTAAAGGCCAGGCAGTTCCTCGTCGAAAAAGCCGGGGTCGACAAGCACGGCGGCGCTGCCCGTTGAGGCAACGTAGCAGTTTTCCGAAAGGTAATTGCAGTTGTAGCGCCGGATTTTCATACCGATGGACAAAGATAAGCAGTTTTTATTATCTTTGTAAACTAACTAAACCAAACAAGATGCACATCGGCGTTGCAGGAAATATAGGTAGCGGAAAAACCACACTCACCACCATGCTGTCGGCCCATTACGGCTGGAAACCTCAGTTCGAATCCGTCACCTACAACCCATACCTCGAGGATTACTACAAGGACATCCCCCGCTGGAGCTATAACCTCGAAACCTACTTTCTGGCGCAGCGCTTCAAGGACCTCATCGAAATCTCCCACAGCAACGAGACAATTATCCAGGACCGCACCCTGATGGAGGGCGTGCACATCTTCGTGGCCAACAACTACGAAATGGGCAACCTTTCGGAGCGCGATTACGATACCTACATGCAGCTTTTCGAGATAATGATGAGCATGGTGAAGCCCCCCGAGCTCCTCATCTACCTGAAATCGAGCATCGAACATCTGGTGGCAAATATCCAAAAGCGCGGGCGCGATTACGAGCAGGGGATGAGCATCGAATACCTCAGCGGACTCAACCGTCACTACGAAGAGTGGATATCGAATTACAAGGGAAGGCTTCTGACCATAGAAACCGACGGTCTGGACTTCAAGAACAATCCTGAAGATTTCGCAATGATAACCGACAAGATTGACGCTGAACTCTTCGGACTGTTCAAATAATTGATTAAATTTGTGAGATTAAATAATACACGATTATGCACATCGCTATAGCAGGAAACATCGGTTGCGGAAAAACCACGCTCACCAAGATGCTCGCCGCACATTACGGCTGGATCCCCAAGTTCGAATCCGTGGATTTCAACCCCTATCTGGCTGATTTTTACGAGGATATGGAACGCTGGTCGTTCAACCTCCAGATCTACTTCCTCAACAAGCGCTTCAAGGACGTGGTGGACATTTCCAAGACCGACGACGTGGTAATCCAGGACCGTACCATCTACGAGGACGCCCGCATCTTCGCCCCCAACCTTCACGACATGGGGCTGATGAGTTCCCGCGACTTCGACAACTACTCGGACCTCTTCGACCTGATGATGTCGCTCGTGGGCTATCCCGACCTGCTCATCTACATCCGTTCCACCATCCCCAACCTGATCTCCCAGATCCAGAAGAGGGGACGCGAGTACGAGAAGAGCATCCGCATCGACTATCTCACGGGTCTCAACGAAAAGTACGAGAACTGGATCAAGGACTATCCCGCGAACCTGCTTATCGTGGACGGCGACAACATCAAGTTCGGCAACAACCCCGAGGATTTCGAGAAGGTGACCGACATGATCGACGCCAAACTCTACGGACTTTTCAAGTAACCACACTGCGGCACCGCCGCGACCGACACTAAATGGAGAAGAAGAGAGAAACCATCATCGACTTCGTCGAGAAGTACTCGAAAAAATACGCGGACAGCACTTTCCTCCGGGAAAAGGTGGACGGCGTCTGGACCGAGACCTCCTTCAAGAAGACAAGGGACGAAGGCCGCATACTGGCGGCGGGATTCATGGCCCTGGGCCTGAAGAAGGGCGAAAAGGTCTCCCTGCTTTCAGAAGGGCGCAACCTCTGGATAATGACTGAACTGGGCATCCTCTACGCAGGCGGCGTGGACGTGCCCCTTTCCTATAAGCTCGAGTCGGACCACGACCTGCACTTCCGCATCAACCACTCCGACAGCGTGTACGTGGTGGCGTCGGAAGGCGAGCTCCACAAGATCCGACGTGTAATCGGCGGCTGCAAGGGAGTGCGCAAGGTGATAGTTTTGGACGACATCCCCCTGCAGGATAACGAGATGTACATCGGGGAGCTTCGCGAGATGGGCCTCAAGTTCATGAAGGACCACTCGGCGGAACTCGAAGAGCGCATCGCATCGGTGGGTCCCGACGACTACGCCAACATCAGCTACACCTCCGGCACGACCGCCGACCCGAAGGGCATCCTCCTGACGCACCGCAACTACACCGCGAACGTGGAGCAGGGAGCTTCGGTAATCGGCATCGAAGAGGGCGCCGTGATGCTCATCATCCTCCCGCTGGACCACTGCTTCGCGCACGTGGCGGGCTTCTACACGATGATGATGTACGGCGGCAGCATCGCCACCGTGCCTGTCGGCAAGACCCAGCTCGCGACGCTCAAGAACATCCCCGGAGCCATCAAGGACACGCGCCCGCACATCATGCTCAGCGTGCCCGCGCTTTCCCGCAACTTCAAGAAGGCCATCGAGGCCGGCATCCGCGCCAAGGGCGAGAAGGTGGAGAAGCTCTTCAATTTTGCAATCAAGCTCGCGATTTCCTACAACCGCGAATACCATAATGCAGGCAAGCCCTGGATCAAGCAGTTCTGGAAGAAGCCACTTCTGAATTTCTTCGACAAGAAGATATTCAAACCCGCCCGAGAGGCGGCCTTCGGCGACAGGATGCGCTTCTTCGTCGGCGGCGGCGCCCTGCTCGACATAGAGCTCCAGCGTTGGTACTGCGCCATCGGCATCCCCGTATTCCAGGGATACGGCCTCTCTGAGGCGACGCCCATCATCTGCGCAAATTCCACCGGCCACGCCATCTTCGGCAGCTCCGGCCGCACCGTCCAGCCTATGGACATCAAGATTTGCGACGAGGAGCACAACGAGGTGCCCGACGGAGTCACCGGCGAGATAGTCATCCGCGGCGAGAACGTGATGGCCGGCTACTGGAAGAACCCCGAGGCCACGGCCGAGACCGTGGTGGACGGCTGGCTCTACACCGGCGACCGCGGCTATCTATATCCTCAGGACAGGCGCTACCTCTACGTGACGGGCCGCTTCAAGAGCCTGCTCATCAGCGCCGACGGCGAAAAGTATTCTCCCGAAGGATACGAGGACAGCCTCACCGACGGCAGCAAGTTCATCGACCAGGTGATCATCCACAACAACCAGAATCCCTACACCATCGTGCTCATTGTCCCCGCGAAGGACGCGCTGCGCCGCGAACTCAAGGCGAAGCGCCCCGACCTCGACCCCGAGAGCAGGGAAGGCAAGGAGGCGATGCTGCAGATAATCCAGGCGGAGTGCGACAGCTACCGCAAGGGCGGTTCCCACGAGGGAATGTTCCCCGAGAAATGGCTGCCTTCGGCGATAGCCGTTCTCCCCGAACCCTTCACCGAGCAGAACGGGCTGGTGAATTCCACCTCCAAGATAGTGCGCGGCAAGGTCGAGAAGTTCTACGCGGACCGCATCGACTACGCATACACCCCGGAAGGACGCCAGCTGCTGAACCCCAGGAACATCGAATCTATCTAACAATTAATAATCAACACTATGTCCAACAAAAAAACCAACTTCCTCGCAATTGCGATCATGTTCTTCCTCTTCTTCATGATTGCATTTGTAACCAATCTGTGCTCCCCTATGGCCACGGTCGTGAAGCAGCAGTTCGGCGCTTCCGAGCTTATGGGCCAGGTGGGCAACTACGCGAACTTCATCGCTTACCTGCTGATGGGTATCCCCGCCGGTATGCTCATCTCCAAATTCGGCTATAAGAAAACCGCTCTCGCGGCAGTCGTGGTTGGTATCATAGGTATCAGCCTCGAATTCCTCAGCGGAGAGATTGAAAGCTATGGCGTCTATGTTCTCGGCGCATTCATCAGCGGCCTCTGCATGTGCATGCTCAACACCGTTGTGAATCCTATGCTCAACATCCTCGGCGGTGGCGGCAAGAAGGGCAACCAGCTCATCCAGATCGGCGGCTCGTTCAACTCCGCAGGCGCCGTTGTGGTTTACATCCTTATGGGAGCTCTCGTGGGAACCGTGACCGAGGCGACCGGTATTTCGGACGTCACCCCGGCTCTCTTTCTTGCCCTCACCATCTTCGCCCTGGCATTCGTGGTCATCCTCTTCACCAAGATTGACGAACCCGAGCAGGCTCCCGTGCAGCTCAGCCTTATCGGCGGCGCGCTGAAGCACAGGCATTTCGCCCTTGGCGCCCTCGCCATCTTCCTTTACATGGGTCTTGAGGTCGGAACTCCCACCTATATGATTTCCTATCTCCAGAGCCCCGAAGTCGGTATCCCGATGGAGATTGCGGCACTCATCGCAGCCGTTTACTGGTTCCTGATGTTCATCGGCCGTACGATCGGCGGCGCCATCGGCGGAAAGGTGAGCAGCCGCGCAATGGTCGGCACCGTGGCCGCGGCGGCCTGCGTGCTCGTGGCGCTTGGCATCTTCCTGCCTTCCTCCATCACCGTCAACGTTCCCGGTATCGACTGGGCCAACCTCCATGTCATCTGGGTTCCCGTTCCCGCAGGAATGGCGGCATTCCTTCTCGTAGGTCTCTGCACCTCCGTCATGTGGGGCGGCATCTACAACATGGCTGTCGAGGGTCTCGGCAAATACACCGCAGTTGCTTCCGGCATTTTCATGACGATGGTGTTCGGTTGCGCCGTGATGGTCGCGATCCAGGCCGCCCTCTACGACAAGATCGGTCTCTACAGCTATATCGTTCCTCTCGCCTGCGCCGCTTACATCCTGTTCTATGCGCTTGTGGGCAGCAAGGTCAAAAAGATCGAGGAGGCTTAATCTATGGCTAAGGATTACGTAGTAGGAATAGACATCGGCGGCCAGAGCTGCAAGCTCGGCGTCGTCGACGCAAGGGGCGAAGTGCTCGCGCAGAGCGTCATCAAGGCGAATGCCAGCCCCGATCCCAAGGTGATAGTCGCCGAACTCGCCGAAGGCGTGAAGAGCCTCGTCGAGAAGGCGGGCAAGAAGGGCCAGATACGCGGAATAGGCGTGGGTGCCCCCAATGCCAACTATTATACCGGTTCCATCGCCTTCGCACCGAATCTTCCCTGGGCTTCCCACGGAGAGGTTCACTTCGCGAAGATGCTTTCAGAAGCCTGCGGCGGCATCCCCGTGTCCCTCACCAACGACGCCAATGCGGCGGCGGTCGGCGAGATGACCTACGGCGTGGCCAAGGGCATCAAGCATTTCATCATGATAACCCTCGGCACCGGTGTCGGCAGCGGCATCGTGATCGACGGCAAGGTGCTTTATGGCTCGGACGGCTTCGCCGGAGAGCTCGGACATACCCGCGCGGTGCGTCACAACGGACGTCTCTGCAACTGCGGAAGGTCCGGCTGCCTCGAGGCTTACTGCTCGGCTATCGGCGTCGCCCGTACCGCCCGTGAATGGCTCGAAGCCACCGAGGAACCTTCACTGCTCCGCGATGTCCAGGAAATCACTTCCAAGGACGTGTTCGAGGCGGCTGTCCAGGGCGATGCGCTCGCAAAGCGCGTGTTCGACTTCACCGGACGCATCCTCGGCGAAAGCCTCGCGGACTTCGTGCATTTCTCCGCCCCGGAGGCCATCGTGCTCTTCGGCGGCCTTGCAAGGGCCAAGGAATTCCTCTATGAGCCCACCCTCAAGGCGCTGAACGACAACGTGCTTCCTTTGTGGAGAGGCAAGGTCAAGATACTCTTCTCCCAGCTCAAGGAGTCCGACGCCGCCATCCTCGGCGCATCGGCCCTCGCCTGGGAACTTTAGAAACTTTTAACAAACAATTATAGTTATGAAGACAAAGAAATTTTTTGCTGCCGTCCTTATCGGACTTGTAGCGTTTGCCTGCGCTCCCAAGGCGGAAAAGCAGGCAGAAGGCGAAGAGGCCGCCGCTGAAGAGCAGGCTCTCCCCGCTCCCGAGAAGAAGATTACCAAGGGTATGATCGACTCCGTCGCCTACCTCGTGGGTGTCAACTTCGGTTCCTTCATCAAGGGTTACGACTTCGGCGACCTGCCTTACGGCAAAGTCAAGAAGGGTATGAGCGACTTCCTCAAGGCGAAGGGCAACCCCCGCGACGAGAAGTTCAGCGAGCAGTTCAAGATTTCCCCCGAGGAGATGAACACTCTCTTCAACGAGTATCTTGAGCTCCGCCGCAACGCGAAACTCGCCGACAACAAGGCCAAGGAGGAGAAGTTCCTCGCAAAGAACAAGAACAAGGCCGGTGTCGTCGAGACCGAAAGCGGACTCCAGTACAAGATCATCGAGCCCGGTACCGACAAGAAGGCTGTCAGCCCCAAGGATACCGTTTGGGTGCTTTACGAAGGCAAGACCCTTGACGGCGAAGTGTTCGATTCCGCTCAGGACGAGCCCGTACGCTTCATCCTCAACCGCGTCATCAGGGCCTGGACCGAGGGCATGCAGCTCGTCGGCGAAGGTGGAGAGATCGAACTCTACTGCCCTGCGGCTCTCGCTTACGGCGAGCGTGGCAACCAGAACATCGAGCCCAACGCAACCCTCATCTTCAACGTGAAGATCGACCGAGTCGGCAACTTCGTCGAGGTTCCCGAGGAGTAATTCTTGCAGCGTTTTCGCTAAATATTTGGCTCCCAGCCAGTTACTGATAATCGATGCTCCAAAACGGAGCATCGATTTTTTGTAAAGCGTTGACAATAAAACACTTGGCAAAAACGCAAAAAAATACTACTTTTGCGATTATGAAAAGGTTTGCAATCTGCATTATCGCGCTGGCGCTGTGCATCGCGGCATCGGCGCAGCCCAAAGAAATCGCCGTCAAGGCCGGCGACATAGTCATCGAAATGGTCCGTATCGAACCGGGCTCCGTCACTGTCGGTGACTCCACTTACAGGGTGGACGCTCCTTTCTATATCTCCAAGAACATGGTCAAGTGGGGCGAATGGTTCGATGTCTGCGGCCACGGAAATCTTTCGAAGCCCGTGGGCAAGGTGCGGGATTATCCCGTTCCTATGGATTATCCTTCAAGGGACAAGTGGACGGGGAAGATGAAACCCGACGAGAATTCCAAAAAGTATGTGGAACCCTTCGTCAACTGGATCATAGCACACGGCGGACAACGCCTTGCCCTGCCCACGCTCGCGGAGTGGATGGTCGCCTGCGGCCCCGTTCCGGCGGCTGAAGACCTGGACAGGATTGCCTGGATCGACGGCGCGAGGCACGGTGTCGGGGAAAAGGAACCCAATGTCAACGGGGTGTACGATATCGTGGGCGGCAGGACCGAGATGGTCGAGGTGCCCGGAGACGGTGTCAAGTATATCGGCGGACTGCCGCTGGTGGCCGCAAGGAAGCAGGCCCTGAAGAATCCAGCACTCCTTTATATGGTTCGCACCCAGCCTATGGACAATATGTGGGCGCCTTCCTTCCGTCTGGTGCTCAGGGAAGAAATCAAGGTAGAATAGATTCAGAGTTCGCTGGCGTCGGCGATCTCTTCAATATCCTCGTCGGAATCGTCCTCGTCGTCGGAGAAGTCTTCTTCGTCGTCGAGGTCGTCGTCTTCATCCTCGCCGGGGAGCTTGCGCTTGTCGTCCGGAAGGTCCTCGAAGGCAACGTAACCGTTCTCGAACTCGATGGGAAGAGGGCCTTTGCTCTCGGTGCAGACGGGCGAGGCCACCGCGTCGGGAACCGTTCCCTCGAAGGTGATTATCACGCTCTTGCGCGAGACTACGTCGTAGAAGTACTCGAAACTGACTATTCCGGCCTTGACGGTTTCGGCGAGGCTGACCTCGTCGACCGCCTTGTTGCCCGGAAGCGCGGTAAGGGCGAACCGCCCGGCCACGTTCCCCGCCTCGTCGAAGGCCTTGAAGAGAATCTGCTGGTCCTGAGGGAATTCCAGGTCGGCGCGCAGGCGCTTGTGGAAAGAATACAGGGTGTTGCTCTCCGCCGCCAGGTAAACGCGGAAAAAGCCTTTCAGCCCCTTCAGAGTTACTCGATACTTGTACGACATAAAAAAGTTTGTGAAATCGGTTACGAATATAAGCGAAATTTACTAATTTTGGTTATGCTTGAGTCGGATAAATATTCGGGCATCGCAGGGGCGTCGCAGGGACTGTATCGCGACAAGGGCAGCCGCTTCATAGGCTACGCCTTCCCTGTCACTTCCGAAGAAGAGGTGAAAACCCTCGTGGACGGCATCCGGCGCGAGCACCACGGAGCGAGGCATCATTGCTGGGCCTATCGCATCGCCACCATCGACGATACTCTCGAGGGCCCGCAGGTCTCGGCGGAAGGCCTCTGGCGCTGCAACGACGACGGCGAACCCTCAGGCACCGCCGGACGCCAGATCCTCGGCCGCATCGACGCGGCGGGGCTTAAGGACGTGCTGGTGGTGGTAGTGCGCTACTTCGGAGGAATACTCCTGGGGGTGCCCGGACTCATCGCGGCTTATCGCGCCGCCACCGACGACGCGCTGGCGAATGCGGTGAAACTGGAGAAGACCGCCTCGCGCGAATGGAAGCTCGAGTGCGGCTACGCCGATCTTCCCGGGGTGGAGGGCGAACTGAAAAACCTCGGGCTGCAGCCTTCCGTACGCGATTTCGCCGAAGAATGCAGGTTTTCGCTCCAAGTTCCCATAGGGAAGGAGAAAACATTTAAGGAAAAATTTCATATCTTTATAAAATGAAACACATCTTCAACGCAGGCCCCTGCGTACTTCCGCAGCAGGCAATCGACAATGCGATAGAGGCATTGCGCAATTTCAAGGGCACGGGAGTGTCCCTGATATCGATTTCCCACCGTACCAAGGAGTGGGAGGAAACAATGGACGAGACCCGAGCCCTCTGGAAAGAGCTCCTGAATATCCCGGATGACTACGAAACCGTGTTCCTGGGCGGCGGCGCCAGCCTCCAGTTCCTGTACGTGGCGATGAACTTCCTCGAGAAGAAGGCCGCGTATCTCGACACGGGCGTGTGGGCCCACAAGGCGCTCAAGGAAGCCGCCGGGCTGGGCGAGGCCTACGCTCTCGCATCTTCCGCGGACAAGAACTACAGCTACATCCCCAAGGGCTACGAGATCCCCAAGGACCTCGACTACTTCCACATCACCACGAACAACACCATCTACGGCACCGAGATCAAGCACGACATCGACAGCCCGGTTCCCCTCATCGCCGATATGTCCTCCGACATACTCAGCCGCAGGGTTGACGTGAGCAAGTACGCTATGATCTACGGCGGCGCGCAGAAGAACGCGGGCCCTGCGGGCGTGGCGTTCGCGATCATCCGCAAGGACGCGCTCGGCAAGGTGAGCAGGTACATCCCCACGATGCTCGACTACCGCACCCACATCGACAAGGGTTCCATGTTCAACACCCCTCCCGTGTTCTCGATTTTCGTGATGAACGAGACCCTGAAGTGGCTCAAGGGCATCGGCGGCATCGACGCGATTCACGCCATCGACGAGAAGAAGGCTGCGACGCTTTATGCCGAAATCGACCGCAACAGCGTCTTCACGGGCACCGCGGCTGTCGAGGACCGTTCCATAATGAACGTTCCCTTCGTGATGGCTCCGGGCTATGAAGAGCTCGCTCCCAAGTTCCTCGATTATGCCAAGGAGCGCGACCTCGTCGGCCTCAAGGGCCACCGCAGCGTGGGCGGTTTCCGCGCGTCGCTTTACAACGCCTGCACGCAGGAGGACGTGAACGCCCTCGTGAAGGCAATGCAGGAATTCGAAAAAGAAAACAAGTAAGATGAAAGTACTGGTAGCAACCCAGAAGCCGTTCGCCAAGGTGGCGGTCGACGGAATCAAGAAGATACTCGAAGAGGCCGGACACGAAGTGGCCCTTCTCGAGAAATACGAGGCACAGGCGGACCTCGTGGCCGCGGTGGCCGACGCCGAAGCGCTTATCATCCGTTCCGACAAGGTTACGGAAGAGGTGCTCGCGGCGGCAGGCAAACTCAAAATCGTCGTGCGCGCCGGAGCCGGCGTGGACAACGTGGACCTCGAAGCGGCGACGAAACACGGCGTGGTGGTGATGAACACCCCCGGCCAGAACTCCAACGCCGTGGCGGAGCTCGCCATCGCCATGATGATTTATATGAGCCGCACCCAGTTCACCCCCGCGACCGGAAGCGAAATCGCAGGCAAGACTCTCGGAATCCAGGCGTTCGGCAATGTCGGCCGTCTGGTGGGCGCGAAGGCCAAAGCCCTTGGAATGAAGGTCAAGGCCATCGATCCCTTCCTTCCCGCCGAGAAGATAGTGGAAGGCGGCGCAGAGCCTGCCGAGAACCTCGAGGCCCTCTATGCTGGCAGCGACTTCGTCAGCATCCACATTCCCGCGACTCCCGAGACAATCGGTTCGATTGGTTTCGACCTCATCACCAAGATGCCGAAGGGCGCCACTCTCGTCAACACCGCCCGCAAGGAGGTCATCGACGAGGCGGGCCTCGAAAAGGCGCTGGAAGCGAGGGAGGACCTCAAGTATGTCGCCGACGTTGCTCCCGACAATTATGCGGAGCTCAAGGAGAAGTTCGGCCTGCGCGTTTTCGCCACGCCCAAGAAGATGGGCGCCCAGACGGCCGAGGCCAACATCAACGCCGGTCTTGCGGCCGCAAGGCAGATAGCGGACTTTTTCGCAACGGGAAACACCAGGTTTCAAGTCAACAAATAATGGTACAAGTAAAACCTTTCGCGGCGCTCAGGCCGCCCAAAAACATCGTCACTGAAGTGGCGGCTCCTCCCTACGACGTGCTCAACTCGCAGGAGGCAAAGGCTATGGCGGGGGAGAAGTCCCTGCTTCACATAACCAAGCCGGAAATCGATTTCGACCCCATCCTCCAGGACCACGATCCCGAGGTCTACGACCGCGCCGTGGAGAACTTCCGCAAATGGAAGGATGCCGGATGGCTGAAACGCGACCCCAAGCCCTGCTACTACGTGTACGCCCAGACTATGGCCGGCCGCACCCAGTACGGACTGGTGCTCTGCGCCCACGCCGACGACTACGCCAAGGGCATAATCAAGAAGCACGAACTTACCCGCCGCGACAAGGAGGACGACCGTATGATCCACGTGCGCATCCAGAACGCCAACATCGAGCCGGTGTTCTTCGCGTACAAGGACAACGCCGCGCTGAATGAGATTGTCGCCCGCGTGGCTTCCGGTGAGCCGGAATACGACTTCATCGACGAGAACAACTTCGGACACCGCTTCTGGGTGCTGGACGACGATGCCGACATAGCGGCGGTCACAAGGCACTTCACGCAGGAGGTTCCCGCATTCTACGTGGCCGACGGGCATCACCGCACGGCCGCCGCGGCTCGCGTATGCGAGGAGAAGCGCGCGAACAACCCCCATCATACGGGAAAGGAGGAGTACAACTGGTTCATGGCGGTGTGCTTCCCTTCGAGCCAGCTCAAGATCATCGACTACAACCGTGTGGTCAAAGATCTTAACGGACTCTCGAAAGAGGCGTTCCTGAAGGCCCTGGAAGAGGACTTCGAGCTTGCCGTCCTCGGCGATGACGTCGCGCCCAAGGGCCTCCACAACTTCAGCATGTACCTGGACGGCAAGTGGTACGGCCTTACGGCGAAGCCCGGCCGTTACGACGACGCCGACCCCATAGGGGTGCTGGACGTGGACATTCTCTCCCGCCTCGTGCTGGACAGGATACTCGGCATAAAGGACCTCCGCACCGACAAGCGCATCGACTTCGTCGGCGGAATCCGCGGCCTCGGGGAGCTCGTCCGCAGGGTGGACAGCGGAGAAATGGCGGTGGCGTTCGCACTCTATCCGGTGAGCATGGAGCAGTTGGAGAACATCGCGGACAGCGGCAACATAATGCCGCCCAAGACCACCTGGTTCGAGCCCAAGCTGCGCTCGGGCCTCGCGATCCATACCCTGGACTGAACTGAAGAACAAACCTGAACGATATGATAGACTACTCGGAGCAAATCGCAAAGACCCTCAAGGAGTTTTTCGGCTACGACAACTTCAAGGGAGGGCAGGAAGACGTCATCAACCACCTGCTGGGAGGGGGTGACGCCTTTGTCCTGATGCCCACCGGGGGTGGCAAGTCGCTTTGCTACCAGCTTCCGGCCCTCATCTCCGACGGGACGGCGATCGTGATTTCGCCTCTCATCGCGCTGATGAAGAACCAGGTCGACGTGCTCCGGGGGTTCGTTTCCGGCAACGAAAGCATCGCCCACTTCCTCAATTCCTCGCTGTCCCGTCAGCAGATAGACGAAGTGAGGGCGGACCTCGTGACGGGCAAGACCAAAATCCTTTACGTCGCGCCCGAATCCCTCACCAAGGAGGAGAACGTCTCGATCCTGAAGGAAATCAAAGTATCGTTCTACGCCGTGGACGAGGCGCACTGCATCTCTGAATGGGGGCACGACTTCCGTCCGGAATACAGGCGCATCCGCAACTTCATCGACCAGATAGGCCGCAGGCCCATCATAGCGCTCACGGCCACAGCCACGCCGAAGGTCCAGAGCGACATCCTCAAGAACCTCGGCATCCAGCAGGCCGCCATCTTCAAGTCTTCCTTCAACCGCCCGAACCTCTACTACGAAATCCGCAGCAAGGTCGATGCGGAGAAGGACATCGTCAAGTTCATAAAGAACGCTCCGCGCAAGTCGGGCATCATTTATTGCCTCAGCCGCAAGAAGGTCGAGGAGATGGCCGAATTCCTCTGCATAAACGGCATCAAGGCTCTGCCTTACCACGCCGGTCTGGACGCGAAGGTGCGCGCCGACAACCAGGACGCCTTCCTGATGGAGGAGATAGACGTGATCGTGGCGACGATCGCCTTCGGAATGGGCATAGACAAGCCCGACGTGCGATTCGTCATCCACTACGATATCCCCAAGAGCATCGAGAGCTACTACCAGGAGACCGGACGCGCCGGACGCGACGGGGAGGAGGGCCTCTGCATAGCCTACTATTCCCGCAAGGACATCCAGAAGCTGGAGAAGTTTATGCAGGGCAAGCCCGTATCGGAGCAGGAGATAACCAAGCAGCTGCTGAGCGAGGTGGTGGCTTACGCCGAATCGGGGCAGTGCCGCCGCAAGCTTCTGCTCAACTACTTCGGCGAAGACTACCCCCAGGACAACTGCGGCGCCTGCGACAACTGCGTGCATCCTCACAAGAAATACGACGGACGCAAGCAGATGCAGCTGGTGCTGAAACTCGTCTTGAGCCTGCCCGAGCACTTCAAGATAGAGCATCTGGCCTGCATCCTGGCGGGCGTCGAGAACTCCACGATTCTCTCCTTCAAGCACGACGAACTGGATTTGTTCGGCGCGGGCGAGGACCATTCCGAAGCATACTGGTGCGCCGTCATCCACCAGGGGCTCGTGCATCATCTGCTCGGTAAGGAGATCGAGAGCTACGGCCTCATCTACGCGACTCCCGAGGGCGAGGCCTTCTGCAAGTCGCCGGAGCCGTTCCTGCTCGTGGACGACGTGGTGTTCAAGGACCCCGACACCGTCGATGACGATGACGACGAGGACGCGATGGCGGTAGCGGCGATGAAGGGCGGCGGAGGCGGCGACCCCGTGCTCCTCTCGGCCCTGAAGGACCTTCGCAAGGACCTCTCGAAGCGCCTCAAGCTGCAGCCGTGGATCATCTTCGGCGATCCGGCCCTGGAGGATATGTCCATCCTCTACCCGGTTACCATAGAGGACCTCAAACGCTGCCAGGGCGTGGGCGATGGCAAGGCAATCAAGTTCGGCGAAGAGTTCCTGAAACTCATAAAGAAGTATGTCGAGGAGAACGAGATAGAGCGTCCGGACGACTTCGTGCTGAAGAGCCCGCCGAGTTCGTCTTCCACCAAGCAGTTCATCATTACCAGCCTGGACCGCCAGATGGACCTCGAGGACATAGCTGCGATGCGCGACCTCGAGATGGACGAGCTCCTCACGGAAATGGAGTCCATCGTTTCCACCGGCTTCAAGCTGCACATCAATTATTATATCAAGGAGAATATCGACCAGGATATTGTCGACGAAATATTGGACTACTTCTGCAACGAGGCCAAGTCGGATTCGCTGGAGGACGCCATAGCGGCCCTCGGAGGCGACTGCGAAGAGTGGGAAATCCGTCTCGTGCGAATCAAATTCTTGTGTGAAATAGCATCATGATACCCCAGGAAACCGTCGATCTCATACTCAACACCGCGAAGATTGAGGAAGTGGTGGGCGATTACGTGACGCTGAAGCGCCGCGGGGCCAGTTATGTGGCCTGCTGCCCGTTCCACAACGAGAAGACGCCTTCCTTCTACGTGACGCCGTCGAAGGGTATCTACAAATGCTTCGGCTGCGGCAAGGCGGGCACCGCGGTGGGTTTCGTGATGGAGCAGGAGCACTGCGACTATCCCGAAGCTCTGCGCTATCTCGCCCGCAAGTATCATATCGAGATAGTCGAAGAGGAGGAATCGCCCGAGCTGCTGGCCGCGCGCCAGCGCAAGGAGAGCCTTCTCCTCGCCACCGAATATGCCAACAAGTTCTTCGTGGACCAGCTTTCGGCCCCGGAGGGCAGGGCGATGGGCTATGCCTACTACAAGAGCCGCGGCCTCGAAGACGAAACCATCCGCAAGTTTTCGCTGGGATGGGCTCCTTCGGGAGGCTCGGCCCTTATGAACGCCGCCACGGCGGCCGGGTACAAGCAGGAGTATCTGCTAGAAGCCGGTCTGCTGGCGCAGAAGGAGGACACGGGGGCCGTCGTGGACAAGTTCCGCGAGAGGGTGATGTTCCCCATCTATTCGGTTAGCGGACGCGTGATAGCGTTCAGCGGACGCACGCTCAAGGCTGACAATCCAGCAAAGTACGTCAACTCGCCCGACACGCCCCTTTACAACAAGAGCGAAATCCTCTACGGCCTGTTCCAGGCGAAGTCCGAAATTGGCCGCCAGAACAAGTGCATAGTGGTCGAGGGGAACCTCGACATGGTGATGATGCACCAGCTTGGAATCACCAACGTGGTGGCTCCCTGCGGCACATCCTTCACCACCCAGCAGATGCACCTCATCCACAAGTTCACCGACAACCTGACCGTCATGTTCGACGGCGACAGCGCCGGCATACACGCGGCGCTGAAGGTGATGGAGGACGTGCTGAGCGAGGGTCTAAATATGAAGGTGGTCCTTCTGCCCGAAGGCGAGGACCCCGATTCCTTCTGCAGGAAACACACCCTGTTGCAGGTGCAGGCCTATATCGAAGAGCACGAGAAGGACTGCATCGACTTCAAGACCGACTGGCTGCTGAAAGAGGCGGGCTCCGACCCTCTGCGCAGGGCAGGCGTGATAAGCGCGGTGTCGGACACCATCGCCGCGATTCCGGACGCCATCAAGCGTTCCACCTACGCGGAGCGTTTCGCCGCCAGGATGGGAGTGGACAAGGAGGAGATAGTCCAACGCAGGGTGAAGGCCACGCGCAGCAAGGCCATCGAAGACGCCGAGCGCCGCAGGGAACGCGAAGGCGCGCGTCCCGGTTCGGCCGACGAAGCCCCCACGATCGACGTGACTCTCGCGCCGGGGCCTTCGTATCCCATCGAAAACAAGACGCTTGCGCCGATAGAGGCGGAGATCCTGGGATTCCTGTTGATGGACGGCGACAAGGACGTGCTGTATGAAGACGAACAGATTCCACTGCCGGAATTCGTTTCGGAGATACTCGCCCGGTACGGCGAGCCTTTTTCCAATTCGGTATACCAGCGCCTGTATGAGGCATTCATGGCCCAGTACGACGCGGTGATGCCCGAGACCGACCCCGGGGACGAGGGGCGCTCGACGATTCGCGAGAAGGCTCTCGGCCAGATAATTCAGAATCTGCTGAACATCCAGGACGAAGATCTCAACAAGGCGATGCAGGACCTCGCTTTCGAAAAGCACAAGATAACTTTCAAGAAACTGTCCGGCTCGATGCGCGCTACCGGCGACTGGCTGAAGCACGCCGTGCCGAAATCGATGTTCACCCTCGTCGAAAAGCGCCTTACAAGCCAGATTGAAAACCTTAACCGCAAGTTGGCGGATGTCCCCAAGGATGACGAAGAGGGACTGATGGAAATAATGGAGAAACTCAAGGACCTCTCTCAAGAGCGCACCAGAATCAGGAAGCTGATAAAGGAGAAGATAGTATGACACAAAAGAATTTCAAGCGTACACTCGTGACTTGCGCCCTTCCTTATGCGAACGGGCCGGTCCATATAGGACATCTCGCCGGAGTATATGTGCCGGCGGACATCTACGTGAGGTATCTGCGCCTCCGCGGCCGCGATGTGCTTTACATCTGCGGCAGCGACGAGCACGGAGTGCCCATCACCATCAAGGCGCGCCAGCAGGGCTGCAGTCCCCAGGATATCGTGGATGAATACAACGCGCTGATAGACAAGAGTTTCAAGGCTCTCGGCATAAACTTCGACATCTACGGACGCACCAGCTCCAAGGTGCACGCCGCCAATGCTTCGCAGTTCTTCCGCAAGCTCTACGACGAGGGCAAGTTCGTCACCCGCGAGAGCGAGCAGTTCTACGATCCCGAGGCGAAGACCTTCCTTGCCGACCGTTACATCGTGGGCACCTGCCCCAAGTGCGGCCACGAAGGCGCCTACGGCGACCAGTGCGAACACTGCGGCTCCACCCTCAGCCCCGAAGAGCTCATCAACCCGCACAGCAAGCTTTCGGGAGCCGAGCCCATAAAGAAGAAGACCACCCACTGGTACCTGCCCTTGCAGGACTACGAGC
>JAGABD010000039.1 GCA_017614795.1 Bacteroidales bacterium | reverse complement strand
TGCGACAAAGACTTTTCGAAGTACATTTTTCATAACGCCTGAATTTTAATATAACCAATAATGTTGTGACAATTCCTTGAATTCTTCCACATCCTTGTTCCAATAAGATGCAATATCGGCGACTTTCAAGGTCTTGCTGAACGTTTTACTAACATAATCCGTGCCGCAAACCTTGTTGAACATCGCGAGACGCCCCGGCGAGAGCTCGAAAGGGTTCTTTCCGTAGAGCTCGTATATCGCCTGCATCACATAGAACTGGGTGAAAGTTATGGTAGCTTTTTCGTATTCGGGATAGAAGAACTGCACGCCGTGCAGAAGCTTGCCCGCAAATGCCCCGGAGAAGGGCTTATAGTGGATTGTGCGCCAGGCCGTGCCGGGCACGCGGTAGCTGTCGAGCTTCGCCTTGAGCTCGTCCGCATCTATCCATTGCGCCGCGAAAACCCCGAAGGGAAGCGTATATCCTATTCCTATCTGGAGATATCCGTAGAATTCCCCGCAAAGGCCCGCCGAGGGATAGTTCACCGCCGTTTCGGCGAAGGGGATGTTGGGCGAAGGAAGCACCCAGGGCAGTCCCGTCTGGGGGAAGAGCATATCGCGCGTCCAGCCCTCCATCGGCACCACGCTGAGCTTGCACTTGAGCGGTGCGTCGAGGCCCTTCTGACCGCGGTTGAGCCCCTCTTCGTTGATGAGGGTGGCGAGTTCCCCGACCGTCAGTCCGTAGACATAAGGGATCTTGTACTGGCTCACGTAGGAATGGTAGCCCGTCTCCACGCAGCAGCCCTCGACCTTGAGGCCTCCGAGCGGGTTGGGGCGGTCGAGCACCATCACCTCTATCCCCTTCTCCGCGCAAGCCTGCATCATCAGGCCCAGGGCCGAGATGAAGGTGTAGGAGCGTGTTCCCACGTCCTGGATGTCGTAGACCACGATGTCGAGGCCCTTCAGCATTTCGGGAGTGGGTTTGCGGGTGGAACCGTAGACGCTGTACACAGGCAGGCCGGTAGCCTTGTCGGTATAGCTCTGCACGTGGTCGCCGGCATAGGCGTCGCCGCGGGCCCCGTGTTCGGGAGCGAAAATGGCGCAGAGGTTCACCGAATCGCGAAGGATGTCGATGGTAGAGCGCAGGTTCCTGTCCACTCCGGACGGGTTGGTGAGAAGCCCCACCCTTTTGCCCTTGAGGCCTGCGAAGCCCCTGTCCGCGAGCACTTCGATTCCCGGCTTCACCTGGGCGTTCAGGCCAAGCGAAACCAGCGCAAACAATATGAAGAGTATCTTTTTCATTTCTTTATTCCGAATTCAGGGTCGATGCGGCGGGGCAGCAGGGCCGTCACCGCGAGAGTTACGAGGCAGCAGACCATCACTATGCCGAAGAAGCCCGTGTAGCCGGTCGCTTCCTGCAGGTAGCCCGCGAACATTCCGGGCACCATCATGCTCAGCGCCATAAAGGCGGTGCAAATCGCATAGTGCGAAGTCTTGTACTCCCCTTCGCTGAAATATATGAGGTACAGCATATAGGCCGTGAATCCGAAGCCGTAGCCGAACTGGTCGAACGCCACGCAGGCATAGATTATCCAAAGGTCCGAGGGTTGTGCCGCGGCAAGATAGAGGTAGACAGCGCAAGGCAGCGCGAGCGCCGCGGCCATAGGCCAAAGCGAGCGCCTCAGCCCGAAACGAGCCGCAAAAATGCCTCCCAGGATGCCACCTACAGTCAGCGCGATGACTCCCACAGTGCCATAAACGAGGCCCGACTGCGCGGTGCTGAGGCCAAGTCCACCCGCCTCGACGGGGTCGAGAAGCAGCGGAGTGAGCATCTTCACCGAAAGGGCTTCCGGCAAGCGGAAAAGCAGCATGAACAGTAGCGCTATGAGCAGATGCGGCTTCACGAAGAAGGTCTTAACCGCCTGCCATACCGAACGGTTCTCCTTCGCGGGAGCCGGGCCGGAAGCCTTCGGCAGGAAGGACCAGTGCCACAGCGTCAGCGCGAGGAAAAGCAGCGAGCATCCGGCGATGGTGATGCGCCAGGCGGCGGGAATGTCCCCGGTGCGATCTTCAAGAAGCCCCGCCACAACCACTATCACGCCCTGCCCGAAGACCGACGCAATGCGGTAGAAAGTGCTTCTGATGCCCACGAAAAGGCTCTGCCTGTGCTCGTCGAGCGCTATCATATAGAAACCGTCGGCGGCGATGTCGTGGGTGGCCGAAAGCATCGCAACGATATAGAAGATTACCAGCGCCGGAACGAAAGGACCGACCTCGGCACCGGTGGCGCGGGGGACGCTGAAAGCGAGCGCTGCGAAGAAAACCGTCACCAGCGCCTGCATCGCCAGTATCCACCAGCGCTTGCTGCGAAAAACATCCACGAAGGGGCTCCAGAGGGGTTTTATCACCCAGGGCAGATAAAGCAGCGAGGTGAGCATCGCAAGGTCCGCATTGCCCATCCCGAGGCGCTTGAACATCGTCACGGAAATCACATTGACGATGAAATAAGGTATGCCTTCGGCAAAATAGAGTGTCGGCACCCAGGCCCAGGGATTATTCTTCATACGAGCCGGGATAATAGTGGGAGAGAATCTCTTC
>JAGABD010000038.1 GCA_017614795.1 Bacteroidales bacterium | reverse complement strand
CGTGTCCCCGGACAAGACCATAGACGCCCTTTACGCCTTCACGGACTGCGAATACAGCATTTCCCCCAACGCCTGCGTCATCAAGGACAACAAGCCGCAGTTCCTGGACGTGCACCAGATCCTGGAGTACGACACCTTCCATACCCGCGACCTTCTGGAGCAGCAGCTCCGCATCCGCCTGGACAAGCTGGAGAACGAGTGGCACTACACTTCGCTCGAGCGCATCTTCTTCGAAGAAGGCGTCTACAAGATTCTGGAAGAGCAGAAGCACGCGACCTGGGAGGACCAGAAGGAGGCCATCCTGAAGCGCATGCTCGACTTCCGCGAGTGCGTCAAGCGCGACATCACGATGGAGGATATCGACCGTCTGGTCGAGAAGCCCGTGCGCAAGATTTCCAAGTTCGACGCCAAGGCGGTGGAGGACAAGATCTTCAAGATAGAGGCCGAGATGCTGGAGGTGCAGAAGAACATCGACAACATCACCGACTTCACCATCGCCTGGTTCAAGGGCCTCAAGAGCAAGTACGGCAAGGATTTCCCCCGCCATACCGAGCTCACCGGCTTCGAGACCATCGCCGCCACCAAGGTCATCAACAACAACGCGAAACTCTACGCAAACCTGGCGGAGGGCTTCGTGGGCATCGGCCTCAAGCGCGACGACAACGGCACCTTCGTATGCGACTGCTCCGACATCGCCGAGATCATCGTCATCGGCAGCGACGGCAAGTACCGCATCACCAAGGTGGAGCCCAAGGCCTTCTTCGGCAAGGACCTGCTTTACGTGGGCATCTTCAACCGCGGCGACGCCCGCACCATCTATAACGTGATCTACCGCGAGGGCAAGAGCAGCGTCTACTACGCCAAGCGCTTCGCCATCACCTCGGTCACCCGCGACAAGGAGTACGACATCACCACCGGCGCGGCCGGCAGCAAGATACTCTGGTTCAGCGCCAACCACAACGGCGAGGCGGAGACCGTGAAGGTGCAGCTACGCCCCAAGCCGAAGCTCAAGAAGACCGCTTTCGAGTACGATTTCGCTACTCTGGCCATCAAGAGCAAGACAGCGCGAGGCAATCTCGTCACCAAGAACGTCATCAGCAAGATCCTGCTCAAGAGCAAGGGCGTTTCCACCATCGCGGGCAAGGACATCTGGTACGATACCGACATCCAGAAACTCAACGAGGACGGACGCGGCCTCTACCTGGGGCAGTTCGAGGGCGACGACAAGGTGCTGGCCGTATTCAAGAACGGCACCTACTACACCACTTCCTTCGAGCTGGTCAACAAGTACCAGGGAGATGTTCTACTCATCGAGAAGTTCGACCCGAACAAGGTGTTCACCGTGCTCTACTATGACGGCGACCCGAAGGTCAAGACCTTCTACGTCAAGCGCTTCTGCTTCGTGCCGAGCGACAACAACCCCGTGCTCTTCATTTCCGAGGCACCCAAGTCGTACCTCGTGGCCATCAGCGGCGACAAGCATCCGCAGTACCGCTGCATCTTCGGCGGCAAGTCCGCCCACAAGGAGCCCGAGCTCATCGATGCCGAGGAGTGGATCGCTCGCAAGGGCCTGGCAGCCAAGGGCAAGAAGTGCCACGACCGCGACCAGGTGAAGAAGGTCGAGTTCGCAGAGCCTCTGCACAAGCCAGAGGACGACATCCCCGAGGCTCCTGCCGAGCTTCCTGAAGATACCGACGCTCCCGACGGCGCTCCCGAGGCTCCTGCCGCGCCTGCGGCTACCTCGACGCCCGAGGCCGAGCCCATCGACATCGATCTTCCCGACGCCAACGACCTTGGCATCCCCGTCGGTGAGATCTCACTGCCTCCCCTCACCGAGGAGGATCTCCCCGAAATCGAGGAACCGACGCTGTTCTAGTATGGTCTGGTGCTTAACAGGCTGTATGGGTAGCGGCAAGACGACTGTCGGTCGCTTGCTTGCCTCCGGCCTGCCGGCTAAGCTTTCCCCGTCGGACGCCTCACTACCGTTCGGCCCCACCTCTCCGCTTCGCTGCGAGGTCCCCCCTCTTACGACGCCGAGGGTGGCACGTTCCTCCGGGGAAACTTACCCGGCAAGCACAATCGACGACAGCCGTGGAGAAGGGAATTCAATTCAGTTTATTGATTTGGATTTATTTATTGAAAAGCAGCTGGGAAGGAAGGTGCAGGAGATATTTGCGAAGCAGGGGGAAGCGGCGTTCAGGAAGATGGAGTTGGAGGCTTTGCAGGAAGCTATTTCCAGTTATGAAGGCGGTACCCTTTTGATTGCGCTGGGCGGAGGGACGCTGATGACGCCGGAATGCAGGGAACTGGTGCGGCTTTGTTCGCATTGCATTTACCTGAGGGCGAGCGCGAAGACTCTGGCCGGGAGGCTGCAGGGCGCCTGCGATGCTTCCGGGCTGTCAGCCGCTGACTGTCAGGCTTCGGGGCAGCCCGACGCCATCGCGAGCCGGCCGCTTCTTGCCGGCGAGGGCGACCTAGAGGCAAAGCTCGCCGCTCTTCTCGCCGTCCGCGGCCCGGTCTACGAGGCCGCCTCGCAGCACATAATCGACACCGACGGCCTCTCCCCCTCCGCCGTCGCCTCGGAGGTCCTTCGCTTCATCGACGGCTCCAAATAGCTGGCGCTTAATCCGCTGATTATCACCACTTTAATACATTCCTTCTACCCTGTTTTGGGGATAGAAGGAATTGCTTAATCAACTATCAATCAATTAGTTAGCCGCCAGCCATTATTTCGAAAGTATGTACTTGACACGTTCGTCTTCAATTGACTCCATTCTTGATAATTTTCACTATCTTTGCAGCAAGACGCAAGTCGCCCAACGGATGGGTAAAGGGTAGTGCGAAGTCCCCGCCAGCTGACCCTCGCTCTTGAAGTAATTCCGCAGCGCAGTCCCGGGGCAAGTTTAACAGACGGTCAAATGGCCGTCTGTTTTTATTGATGGTGCTTTCCGTGCACGGGCACGGAATTATTAAAAATAATTCTTATATTTGCTGCGGTATATATACGAACCGCAGATTAATGAACTATAAGACAATCCTTTTAACGGCATTCTCAGCGCTCGCCATTTCCTGCTCAGGAGGTGCTGACAGCACGCTTTACCGCGACCTTCCGTTCGAAATGCAGAAGGTGCGGCTGCCGGACATTCCGCGCAGAAGCGTGAGCGTGGCGGATTTCGGTGCGATAGCCTTCGGGAAGGCGGAGGAAGCCAACAAGGCGGACAATGCCGGCATAGCCCGCGCCAACACCGAAGCATTCGCCAGGGCCATAGAGCATCTGGCCGGCACGGGCGGCGGGCGGTTAACTGTGCCCGCCGGAATCTGGCGCACGGGCCCCATCGGCCTCAAGGACCGCACGGAACTTCATCTGGAGCGGGGCGCAGTGCTGGTTTTCGACCCGGATCAGGACCTCTACCCCATAATCGACACAAACTTCGAGGGACTTGACGTACGTCGTTGCCTCTCCCCCATCCACGCCGAAGGCGCACGCGATGTAGCGATTACCGGCGAAGGCATAATCGACGGCAGCGGTGAGTTCTGGCGCGAGGTCAAGAAGGAGAAGGTCGGCAGCAAGATGTGGAAGGCCATCCTTAAGAGGGGCGGAGTGCTTTCGGAGGATGAAAAAGTGTGGTACCCCGACGAGGGCTACCGCAAGGCGCGCCTCACCGCGGGCAGCCTCAACTTCCCCGACCCGTCGCTGGACGAGCAGGAAATCAAGACCTTCCTGCGCCCGGTGCTGGTGTCGCTGCGCGAATGCGAACGCGTGCTGCTGGAGGGCTGCACCTTCCAGAACAGCCCCTGCTGGAACATCCATCCGCTGTGGTGTAAAGACCTGACGGTCAAGAATATAACGGTGCGCAACCCCGAATGGTCGGCTAACGGCGACGGCATCGACATCGACGCCTGCGAGGGCGTGGTGCTCACAGGCTCAAGCTTCGACGTGGGCGACGACGCCATCTGCATAAAATCCGGCAAGGACGCCGACGGACGCCGCCACGCGCGCAAGTGCCGCAATCTGATTATCGGGGACTGCACGGTCTACCACGGCCACGGAGGCTTTGTGGTTGGCAGCGAAATGTCCGGCGGAGTGGAGAACATAGTGGTGCGCGACTGCCGCTTCCTCGGCACGGACGTGGGGCTCCGGTTCAAGAGCACCCGCGGGCGGGGCGGTCTGGTAAAGGACATCTGGTGCGAGCGCATCCTCATGAAGGACATAGTCTCCTACGGAGTCATCTTCAACCTCTATTATGCCGGCGTAGCAGCCTCAGAGCTGAATAAGGACGGCGTGCAGGAGACGCTTCCCCCGGTGGACGAAACCACTCCCGAGATGCGCGACATCCACTTTGACGGCATCGTCTGCGACGGCGCGAAACAGGCCATCTACATCAACGGCCTGCCCGAACTGCCGCTGCGGGGCATCGACTTCCGCAACAGCGCCTTCAGCGCGCAGAAGGGCTGCGAAGTGCATAACGCCGAGGGCGTGAGCTTCGACGAAGTGACAATTAACGGAGAGCGCATATGAAGAAGTATGCGGCAATAATCCTGGCCTGCCTGCTGTGTGCCTGCGCCCCTAAGCACCGGGGCGCGGAAGGCTTCGACATAGTGGTTGCGGCAGACGGCTCGGGCGATTTCCGCACGGTGCAGGAGGCTATAAACGCCGCTCCTGACTATAGTCACGACGGGTTCACCAACATTCTTGTGCGTGCGGGCATTTATAAAGAGGTGGTGTCCATCCCCTGCAACAAGCGCCGTCTCCGCATCGCCGGCGAGGGAGCGGAAAACACGGTTATCAGCTTCGGGAAATTTGCCAGGCAGATCTGGCCGGGGCGCGATTTCGAGGTTGGCACTTCCGGCAGCGCCACGATGTTCATAGGCGCCGACGACATAATCCTGGAAGACCTCACGGTGGAAAACTGTGCGGGCGCAGGCAAGGGAATCGACCAGGCCGTTGCCCTGCTCACGAACGGCGACCGCATCCTTTGCCGCCGCTGCCGTTTTATCGGCAACCAGGATACGGTTTACACCTACGGTACCTGGGCCGATGACGGAGGAATCTGCCGTAACTGCTTTATAGACTGTTATATAGAGGGCACGACCGACTTTATCTTCGGGCCTTCCGTCGCCTGGTTCGAGAACTGCACCATCCACAGCAAAAAGAACAGCTACGTAACCGCTGCATCCACCCTCAAGGGGCAGGACTTCGGCTATGTCTTCCACAAATGCCGGCTCACCGCCGCCGAAGGCATCGACAAATGCTGGCTCGGCAGACCATGGGGCGCTTACGCGAAGACGGTGTTCATGGAGTGCGAACTGGGCGCCCACATCCTGCCCGAGGGCTGGCGCGACTGGGAGAAGCCCGGCAAGCCGGACACCAGGGCGGGCAGTTTCTATGCCGAATACGGATGCAGCGGGCCCGGAGCGTCCGGGGAGAGGGTGGCCTGGAGCCATCGCCTGAGCCAGGAAGAAGCCGCCGCGTATACCACCGGCAGAGTGTTTTCGCGCGCCGGAGTGCCCGATCTCGACGGCAAGGCGAAGCCTTCGGCCAAAGACTGGAACCCTATTGAATTATGAAGATATCCCGTATACTGATTACCGCCGCTTTTGTGGCCTCCTGCAGCTCCGCTCCCCTGTCGCTGAAGATGGCGGAGTCCGAGATCAGGCGCAACCCCACCGCCGCCGAACTCGACGGCCGGGGCGGCGAACTCAAATGGAACTATACGACCGGCCTTGAACTTAAAGCTTTTCTGGATGTAGCCGTAGCGGGGTCCGGGCAGACAGAGGCGATTACGAGTTACGTCGAGGCCTGGTACGATGCGATAATCGCGGAGGACGGCAGCATCGGAGGCAAGTACAAGCGCAGCAACTACAATGTGGACCACATCTGCCCTGCGCGCACGCTGTTCGCGCTCTACGACATCACCGGCAAGGAGAAATACCGCGCCGCGATGGACAGCATCTACATGCAGATATGCGGGCAGCCGAGAAGTTTCGTGGAACTGGACGGCTACGAGGCGGGCGCCTTCTGGCACAAGAAAGTATACCCCAACCAGCAGTGGCTGGACGGCCTCTATATGGCGCTCCCCTTCTATGCGGAGTACAACCTCAGGTACATCCGCAGCCAGACGGAAAAGGATGTGAATTTCGACGACATTGCGAATCAGTTCCGCATCGCCTACGACCATTGCTACGACCCGCAGACAAAGCTTCTGCGCCATGCCTGGGACAGCAGCAGGAAGATGTTCTGGTGCGACCCCGTCACGGGCCAGTCCGCCCACGCATGGGGACGCGCGATGGGATGGTATATGATGGCGCTTGTGGACGTGCTGGACTTCGTGCCGGAGGAACATCCCGGACGGCAGCACCTGCTCGGCATCCTCGACAAGCTCCTGACCGTTCTGCCGGAATATGCCGACAAGGCCACCGGAATGTGGTACCAGGTGCTGGACTGCCCCGGGCGCGAGGGCAATTACGTCGAATCCACCTGCTCGGCGATGTT
>JAGABD010000037.1 GCA_017614795.1 Bacteroidales bacterium | reverse complement strand
CTTTCCCGCGCCGCCCGCTATGCGGCTGCGCACGGCTTCACCGTGCTCGCCACCACCCTCGCCTCCTCCCGCTGGAAATCCCTCGAGCAGGTTGACGCCGCTGGCATGCGGGCCTGCGAGGCTGTCAACCGGCGCCTGGCGCTACCGTCCGATTTTTCCGGACGGTGGGAGCAAAAAGGGCCCAAAACGTCAGTACCGTCCAGTATTTCGGGACGGTGGAAACAGTCGGAAGGGACCTACGTTACTTGGTGGGCTCAAAACTGGAGAGTATGCGGTCTACAGCCCCGCCGCTCCGAAATCATCCGCGAGCAGAACTTCTACAACCAGGACTTCTGCGGCTGCGAATTCTCTATCCGAAACAAATAACCATGGCACTGGAAATCGAACGCAAATACCTCGTGACTTCGGACGCTTTCAAAAAGGAGGCGACCGGCACCCGCAGGATGATTCAAGGATATCTCTGCCCGAATTCCGGCAAGACCGTGCGTGTCCGCATCGAAGAAGAGCACGCGTGGCTCACCATCAAGGGCCCCTCTGCCGACGGAGGCCTCAGCCGCTTCGAATGGGAAAAGGAAATATCGGAGGAAGACGCCCGCGCGCTTCTGACTCTCGCGGAAGACTCCATCATCGACAAGACCCGCTGGCTGGTGCCCGCTGGCGACGGCATCCATACCTGGGAAGTGGACGAATTCTACGGCGACAACTCTGGCCTTGTGGTGGCCGAAATAGAACTCTCGTCCCCGCTCGAAACTTACCCCCGCCCTTCGTGGCTGGGGCAGGAGGTCACGGGCGACCGGCGCTACTACAACGCCCGGCTGGTAAAAGTTCCGTATAAGGACTGGGGAAAGGAATAAAATAGTATCTTTACAATATGAAAAAGACAGTATTAGTTTCCGGCGGCGCCGGATTTATCGGAAGCCACGTGACGGTGGAACTCGCGCAGGCGGGCTACGACGTGGTTATTGCGGACAATTTCAGCAATTGCGACCACACCAACTACGACGGCGTATGCCAGATTCTCGGCAGGAAGATGCCCCTCGTGGAGATGGACTTCTGCGACTCGAAGGCGGTGGACAAGCTCTTCGACGAATACAAGATAGACGCCTGCATCCACTTCGCGGCATACAAGGCCGTGGGCGAGTCGGTGGCCGAACCGCTGATGTACTATCGCAACAACCTGCTGTCCTTCATCAACATTCTGGAGCAGGCGAAGAAGCGCGGACTGAACGTGCTGTTCAGCTCCTCGGCTACGGTTTACGGCGAGCCCGAGCATCTGCCCGTGACGGAGAAGAGCCCGCGCCAGCCGGCGACATCGCCCTATGGCAATACCAAGCAGATGTGCGAAGACTTCCTTCGCGACAGCGTCGCGGCATATCCCGGCGTAAAGGGTATCGCCCTGCGCTATTTCAACCCCATCGGCGCGCACCCCTCGGCCCTCATCGGCGAACTGCCTCGCGGCGTCCCCAACAACCTCGTGCCTTTCATTACCCAGACTGCGGTGGGCAAGCGCGAGTGCCTCAGCATCTTCGGCAATGATTATCCCACCCCCGACGGCACCTGTCAGCGCGACTACATCGACATAGTGGACCTCGCCAAGGCTCACGTATGCGCTGTGGCCAGGATGCTCGACGGCAAGATGAAGCAGCCCTACGAGGTGTTCAACGTGGGTACCGGCCGTCCCGTCAGCGTGATGGAGCTGGTGAACGCCTTCGAGAAGGTGAACAACCTGAAGCTCAACTACAAGTTCGCGCCTCGCCGCGCCGGCGACGTCACCGCCATCTGGGCGGATCCCGCGCTTGCCAACAAAGAACTCGGCTGGAAGGCGGAACGCAGCGTTGAGGAGACTCTCGCGGCCGCCTGGGCCTGGGAGAAGCGCCTCGCCGGAAAATGAAAATAGGCGTCATCTCCGACACCCACGGTGTCTTCAGCCCCCAGTTCCGCACATTCCTGGAGCCGGTGGACGAGATTTGGCACGCGGGCGATTGGGGAGGCGACGAAAGTTTCGCGAAACAGATAAGCGATTTCAAGCCGGTCGTGGGAGTGTACGGCAACTGCGACGGTTACGACATCCGGGGACTTTACCCCGAGTATCAGTCGTTCGGCCGCGAAGGTCTGAAAGTGCTGATGACGCACATCGGGGGCTATCCGGGGCGTTACGACTTCGTGGCGAAAGGTCTCATTTGCGACATTCACCCGGACCTTTTCGTGTGCGGCCATTCCCACATCCTCAAGGTGCAGTGGGACGATGATTTCAAGATGATGACGATGAACCCGGGCGCGGCGGGCCTGCAGGGATGGCAGGTGATGCGCACGGCTCTTCGCTTCGATATAAAAGATGGCAAGGTGGAGAATCTGGAGGTCTTCAACCTGCCGAGAGAGGAAAAGATATGAAACAGAAAACGCTTTGGTACTGCAGCTCCTGCGGCAACGAAAGCCCCAAATGGATGGGGCGCTGCCCCGCCTGCGGCGAATGGAATACGATGGTCGAGGCTCCGGTCGAGACCAAGAGCACCGCGAAAGGTTCCCGCTCCGCGGTGATGCCTTCGGACGAGAAGCGCAAGCCTCTCCGCCTCGGCGATATCGACAACTCCGCCGAAGCGCGCATTTCGCTCGGCCTGCCCGAGGTCGACCGTCTTCTTGGCGGCGGCATCGTGCCCGGCAGCCTGGTGCTGATCGGCGGCGAGCCCGGCATAGGCAAGTCCACCCTCTCCCTCCAGATACCCCTCCGCTCATCCCTCCATACCCTTTATGTCACGGGAGAAGAGAGCGCCCGCCAGGTCAAGATGAGGGCGGACAGGCTGTCTTCCGTCATTGCCGACCCCGATCGGCAATCTCCTTCCGATATCGACATCTTCTGCGAAACCAACATCGACAACGTCATCGCCCAGGCGGCGGCGAACCCTCCGCAGCTGATGATAGTGGACTCGGTGCAGACTATGTTCACCGCCACGATGGATTCCACCCCCGGGAGCGTGTCCCAGATCAAGGAGGTCGCGGCTATGCTGCTGCGTTTCGCCAAGGAATCCGGAGTGCCGGTGCTGCTCATCGGTCACATCACCAAGGACGGTTTCATCGCGGGGCCGAAGATTCTGGAACATATTGTCGACGTGGTTCTGCAGTTCGAAGGCGAGAACCGCGGCGCGTACAGGATTCTGCGAAGCATAAAGAACCGTTTCGGAAGCACTTCCGAGATAGCGGTTTTCGAGATGACGGGCGCCGGCCTCCGCGAGGTGGCGAACCCTTCCGAGATGCTGATCCCGATGCACGAAAGCGGGCTTAGCGGCGCGGCGATTTGCGCCACTCTTGACGGAACCAGGCCGCTGCTGTTCGAGGTGCAGGCGCTGGTGTCTTCGGCGGTTTACGGTACGGCCCAGCGTTCGGCGACCGGTTTCGATGCGAGGCGCCTGAATATGCTTCTGGCTGTGCTTGAGAAACGTGCCGGTTTCCATCTGAGCGCCAAGGACGTGTTTCTGAACATGGCCGGCGGGCTCAAGGTGTCCGACCCTGCGGCAGACCTTGCCGTGACCTGTGCAGTGCTCAGCAGCAATTTCGATTTTGCTCTTCCTGCCGACTACTGTTTCGCCGGCGAAGTTGGCCTTAGCGGAGAAATCCGACCCGTCGCCCAGACCGACCGCCGTATCGGCGAGGCCGCGCGGCTCGGGTTCAAGAAGATCTTCGTGAGCAGTTACAGTTCCTACGACGCCAAGTCTGCGAAGGGCATCCAGGTCGTCAAGGTCGCCGACATCCCCGCCCTGGTAAAAGCACTGTTCAAATAGCCCCCGCGTCGGGCAAAGGGGAATCGGGGTACATTAGGGGCAGTGCCCCTGATAATGCAGCCGGATGGCTGCGGGCAGGCGTGCCTGCCTTCCGAAAGGCTCTCGCGCAATCTATTTAACGAGGTTGAATCCGGCGCTCCGCCACTCCGCCATTCCGTCGGGGGTGTCGTAGATGAGGTAGCCCTCCAGGTCGGGGCGGCTGTCGATGAACTGTTTGGCGGTATCGAGCCCGATTACCATACAATAGGTAGCATAGGCGTCCGCAAGTTCCGCGGTCGGGGCAACTATCGTGGCGCTGAGCAGCGGGTTGCCGCTGACGGGGTAACCGGTGCGGGGATCGATGGTATGGGGGTACTTTTTGCCGTCGTAGATGAAGAACTTACGGTAGTTGCCGGACGTCACCAGGCCTTGTCCGGTGAGATTGCCGGTCGCTGCCGGCAATGACGAAGCCTCTGCCGATTCCCAGATGCCGTCCAGGTCGGCGCCGGGAGTGTCGTTGCCGTCGGTGGGGCGGTCGATGCCAATTCGCCACGGCTTGCCGGATGCGTTGAGGCCGCGGCACCATATCTCCCCGATATCCACCAGCATATCCTTGACGCCGAGGCGGTCGAGGTAGGATGCCACCGTGTCGCAGCTGTATCCCTGTGCGATGGCGTTGAAGTTCAGGATGACACCCGCCATTGCCTTTCCCTTGCCGGCCTTCGCCTTCTCCCTGCTCGTCTTCGCCGATTCGTCCGTCCTCACCAGCCAAGATGCTTGCAGGCGGCCGTTCCGGAGGGCATCCTCCATGCGGGGGACAAGACGTCCCGTGCCACTGACGGCAAGCGCCCCTGCGACCTGTTTCGCATCGGGGAATTCTCCACCCTTGAAGCCGAAACCCCATAGGTCGTAAAGAGGCCCTGCCGCGCAGTCGAGAGCGCCGTCGGTTTCCTGCCAGAGGGCGTAAGCGTCGTCGTATACTTTGCAGAGCATCGCGTTCGGCACTATGGTGTCGCCGGCGTTGAGGCGGCTGAGCAGCGAACCCTTGTTGTAGCCGGATAGGGTGGTGTCGATATCTTCCAGAATCGCCTCGATGCCGCGCTGGATTTCGGCGTGTCCGGCTTTCACACCCGCCATATTGGCCTTCAACTGCCAGACTCCACCCTGCGCATACCCGCTGAAGCTCTGATACCGCCCCTGGCCGGAGCAAGCAGTCAGAATCAGTAAGGTTAGGCTGGCGCTTATGTTCTTGATACTCAGCAAAATAACTAAAAGCTTCTGTGCTATTTTTGGGGTAGAAGGATATGCTTAAAGCGTTGTTAGTCAGTGTGTTGGCCGCCAGTCAGGTACACGGCGGTGGCGGCGACGATGGCGGCGGTTTCGGAGCGGAGGCGGGATTCGCCGAGGTGAACGGGGATGAAGCCGGCGCCCATAGCCGCGCGGACCTCTTCCGGGGAGAAGTCACCCTCCGGGCCGATGAGTACGATGATGTCGAGGGGCGCTTGCCGAACAGGGTCGGCAACGACCTTGGATTGGTCGGCAATGGCTTTCAACTGTTCGGCAATGAGTGATGAGAGGCTGGCGCGAGGCTGGACTTCGTCGGAGCAATAGGCGATGAACTTGAGCGTCGAGGACGACGAGGCGATGAAATCGCGAACGGAAACGGGTTCGTCCAAAACGGGGAAGGCCGCTTTCAAACTCTGCTTCCCGGCGCTGACGATCAGGCGGCGCAGGCGGTCGGTCTTGAGAACACGGCGTTCGGAGCGGTCGCCGATGACAGGCACTATGCGGTCGACGCCGATTTCGGTCAACTTCTCCACCATCCACTCGTACCGGTCGATGTTCTTGGTGGGGCACACAGCCATAGTGAGGCGGTAGGGGTGACCGTGCCAGCCGGGCTCGCTGGAGTCGATGCGGGCGACTACGGATGCGTCGCGGCCGGCAACGGCGGATGTGATGGTGCAGTCGTACTTGCACCCGGCCCCGTCGACGACAACTATCGCATCGCCTTCGCGGTGACGCAGCACGCGGACGCAGTGAGCGGACTCCTCTGCATCGAGGCGCACGAACCCGCCGTCAATATTGTCCGAATAAAATATCTCCATATCTATCGACAGTCGCGAATCTACTTTCTTATTATTTCGACCTCTCCGCGAAGCCCCAGCTTGATTATCTGCGAAGCGCGTCCGCTGGCGCCGTACTCGAGGGAGACGCTGCGTCCGGAACCGTCGCCGCACCCGACCGGCACTACGAAGTCCACAGCCCCGGAAATCTCGGGCGAAACGTCGGAGAAATGCACCGGCGCGGGCTCTCCCGAAATGTTGGCGGATGTGCTCACGAGCGGCCTGCGAAGCTTTCGCACCAGTTGCTTGCAGAACGATGCTCCGCAAACAGGTTCAACGCCGCGACCCCCTTCCAGGTCTTCAGGCACCAACGGGATGCGAATCCCCACGCTGCCGTCCTCGGCGACTACCGAAGGAGCGAGTCCCATCGCCCCGGGGTAGACTATGGTCATCGGCGCGTCGTTTACTTCCACCAGGTCTATCGCAATCTGCGGAATCTCCTTGACATATCGGCAGATCATATCGAGGTCGCTGGCAAGAAGCACCAGCGACTTGGCTTCGCTCCGGCGCTTGATGGCAAACACCTTCTGCACGGCAGCTTCGTTGGTGGCGTCGCAGCCGATGCCCCAGACAGTGTCGGTGGGGTAGAGAATCACTTCGCCCGAGCGCAGCACCTCGAGGGCCTTTGCAATTATCTCGTCGTACTTCATATCAATAACGGTCGAAAAGCGTACCCGTATGTTTCCAGAAAAGAATCAGCAGCCAGCCGGCAAGGGCTCCGCCGAGATGCGCGAAATGCGCCACCCCATCCGCGGTTCCGAGCACGCCCGAAAGCAGTTCGATGCCGATGAAGATGGCCGCCAGCCACTTGGCCTTGAGCACCACGGGCGGGAAAAGCAGCATCATCCGGGATTCGGGGAAGAGCATCGCGTAAGCGACAAGAACTCCGTAGATGGCTCCGGATGCTCCAACAGTGGGGTAGCCCGGGCCGCCCGTCAGGAAATTCACCCCTAGATGAAGCGCCGCTGCAGCGAGCCCGCACACCAGATAGAGGATGAGGAACTTGCGCGAACCTATCATCCTCTCGGTCACAATTCCGAAGATGACCAGGGTGTACATATTGAAGAATATGTGCCAGAACCCTCCGTGCATGAACATATAGGTCAGCGGCTGCCAGAAGCGGAAATAAGCCGACGAAGGCGACCACAGCGCGAAGGTCTTCGTAAGGAAGTACGAATTGTCGAGCCAGCACCCGAGGAACACTATGATATTGATGATGAGAAGGTGCTTGACTATAGTCGTAAAACTTCTCTGGTCTTCGTAGTACATCTGCTAAAACTTTTTCTCCAGATCTTCCACCGGAATTATACTGATGATACGCTTGCCGCCGGGGGTGACTTCGGCGTTGCCGCAGGCGAAGAGGCTGTCCACCAGGCGCATCGCGTCGGCGGCGTTACGGGGCGCTTCGGCGTTGAGCGAACCGAGGGTGGCATATTTCGCCGCGATGGCGCTGTTCACCACCTCAGGCAGGCCGGAGGCATCTTCGCTGATTACCAGCGTGAGGTCCTGAACCATCTGGCGCACCTTCCCTTCCTCGCAGGAGTAACCCTCGGGAACTCCGTTCACCACCACCGTGTCGGTTCCGAAAGCGCTGATATCGAATCCAAGCGCGGCGAGCTGCTCTGCGTGGGCGTCGAACAGAAGCCTTGCGGCCGTGCCGACCTGCACCTGCACCGGGAACAGGGCGTTCTGGGTGACGTGCTCGTTTTTGGAGAGGGCTGTCAGGGCACGCTCGTAAAGGATGCGTTCCCAGGCCCTGCGGATATGCACCAGCATCAGGCCGGAAGCGGCGGGCGTGGCGATTATCTTCTCCCTGATGACGAGGGCCTTGGCGTTCGCCGCGGCGTTCTCCTCGAAGAGACGTCCGTAACCTGCGCTCCTGTTCACCGCATCCGAAGGCTTGCCCTCGAAGCCGCCAAGGGTGGCCCCGCTATGGACGCGAGGCGCCTCGAAGCCCTGGGAAGGGCCGTCCTCGTCGAATGGATTGTATGTGTCGTCTATGCTTCCCACGGGCGCGGAGACAGGCCCGTTGAACTCCTCGAAACTGCGTCCCAGATTGGGCATGTCCACGGCGCCCTCGGTGTCGAAATCGATGCCGCCGCCGAAAGCGTTGCGCCCGAGTGTTTCCTTGACGCAGGCGTAGAGTATCTGGAATATTACATTGTCCTCCTCGAACTTAACTTCGGTCTTGGTGGGGTGGATGTTCACGTCGACAGTGTGCGGATCCACCTCGAGCCAGAGGAAGTAGGAGGGCGTGAGTCCCTCGGGAATCAGCCCTTCGTAGGCCTTCATCACCGCCTTGTGCAGATAGGGGCTGCGGAAATATCTTCCGTTGACGAAGAAGAACTGGTTGCCGACGGTCTTGCGGGCGGTGTCGGGCCTCGCCACGAAGCCTCCGACCTGCACTATGCTGGTCTTCGCCTGCACGTCCACGATGTCTCCGACCACGCTCGCTCCGAGCAGGTCCAACACCCTGAATTTCAGACCCTTGGCCTTGCGGAGGATGAATACGTCCTTGCCGTTGTGCCGCAGCGAAAAGCCAATCTCGGGCCTCGTGAGCGCAACGCGGGTGAACTCCTCCACTATATGCTTCATCTCCACGGCGTCGCTCTTGAGGAACTTGCGCCGCGCGGGGGTGTTGTAGAAAAGATTGCGCACCGCGAAATTGCTTCCGACAGGCGCGCTGACGGTGGAGGTCTCCACCTTGCCGAAGTCGGACACTGTCACCTGGGTGGCGGCATCGTCCTTCTCCCTGCGGGTGCGGAGAGTCACCTCTGCCACTGCGGCGATGCTGGCGAGAGCTTCTCCGCGGAAACCGTATGTGCCGATGGCCTCGAGGTCGTCGGCCGTCGCTATCTTGCTGGTGGCGTGCCTCTCGAAGCAGAGAACCGCGTCGGCGGCGCTCATACCGGAGCCGTCGTCTATCACCTGCACGAGCGTGCGTCCCGCGTCCGCGACCACGACGTCCACCTGGGTGGCTCCCGCGTCGATCGCGTTTTCCATCAGTTCCTTGACCACGCTGGCGGGCCGCTGCACCACCTCTCCCGCGGCTATCATATTGGCGATACTCGCCGGCAGCACCTTAAGTTTTCCCATCGCTACAGCAGTGTAAAGAATTTTGCAATGAAGATGAGGACGATGAAAACCAGCAGCATCGTGATGATGCCGATAATGGTGTGGATGCGCTTGTCCACGGGCCTCGTGCGCTGGTACGCACCGCCTCTCCAGGAGCCTTTCAGATAGGTCCCGGGCACGTAGCCGCCCTTGCCTTCCTCTCCTTCCTTCGCCTTGTCGGCGCTTCCGTCCACCGCGCCGAACATACGCCGGCGTTCGTCCTCTTCCTTATTGTAGTAAATCGGCTTGTAGTCGAACACTTTATGCTCTCCCGAGCCGAAGAAATTAAACAATCCCATAACTTACAAATGTAGCAATTATTCCCAAATCTATAGTTATATTTGCAGGCGATGGAATACAGAATCGGACACGGTTACGACGTTCACGCCCTCGCAAAAGGCCTCCCTATGTGGCTCGGCGGCGTGCGGATACCTTCTGAAAACGGCTTTGTGGCCCACTCGGACGGCGACGTGGCCATCCACGCCCTCTGCGATGCGCTTCTCGGCGCCGCGGGCCTTGGCGACATAGGCCTGCATTTCCCCGATTCGTCGCCGGAGTTCAAGGGCATCAGCAGCCTGATTCTTTTGGAAAGGGTTGTGAAGATGATTTCGGAGGCGGGATGGAAGATTGCCAACGCCGATGTCACCATCGCCCTGCAGGCGCCGAAGCTCCGTCCCCATATCGAAGCGATGCGCGAAACTCTTGCGCCCGTGCTTGGAGTTGGTGTCGATGCCATCAACCTGAAGGCGACCACCACCGAGCGTCTTGGCTTCGTAGGCCGCGGCGAAGGCTGCGAGGTCTGGGCCGTCGCGCTCCTCTGCAAATAATGCAGAAAAAATTTGCAAATTTCCAAAAGAGTTGTACCTTTGCAGTCCGCTTCGCGAAAGCGCGTCGCGGCTTGACATATTGAGATGTGGTGTAATGGTAGCACTACAGATTCTGGCTCTGTCAGTGAGGGTTCGAATCCTTCCATCTCAACATTTTTTGCAGCCTGGCGCACAGCGCCAAGGTTTTTAGGGCGGAGCGCGTTGAGAGCTTGCTCTCATAAGCCCTCCGGCATGAAAACCTTAAGTCGGCAACGCCGACATGGCTGCAAAAAAATGTACCGCCCGCCGCAGGCGGCAAGGATAGCGCTCGAAGAGCGGAATCCTTCCATCATTGAGCGGATCCTCGGTACAGCACGGCGAGGTAGCTCAGCTGGTTAGAGCGTCGGATTCATAATCCGGAGGTCGTGGGATCGTGACCCACTCTCGCTACAAAACCAGCCAGCTGGTTTTGCAGCAAAGAGTCTTCGACTCACTGGGGGCGGTCCCCCAAAACCCCCTGGGTCGCTTCGCTCCGAAATCTCAATACGGTCATTGCCGACTATGTGCGGCAATCTTGACAAACTCCTTATATCGCTCCGACGCTATACAAAGCGGCGGTTTTTTTATTATATTTGTCACGATATAGTCATATAAGGTAACCACATGACACTGAGAAAAATCCTCTATATCGCAATGGCCTGCCTGTTCCTGGCGGGCTGCACCGAAAAGGCCGACGTCGACAAGCAGCAGGAAGAGGTAGACGGCCTCAAGGGAGGCAAAATAGCCACAGTACAGAATCAGATAAGTTCCATCAGGGCATCGATCGAGGCCTTGCAAACGGCCGATACCGATTTGAAGAGCTATATCTCGGCCCTTCAGGCGCAACTGTCCGGGAAGACCGGCGAAGGCGTCGAGGCGGCGATCAACTGCCTCAATGCCCTGCGCAACGCAGAATCCGACCTCGCCAAGAGAATCACCGCGCTGCAGGAATACTGCACCAAGCTCGAAACCGCCTCTGCCGGCTGGATAGCAAGCTCCTTCACCACTTTGGAGAACCAGAACGGAACTCTCCTGGAACTTCAGGCCGTGCAACTCCGTATGGCCGAACTCGAAAGCGCGCTCGGCAAGCTGGACGCCTCCATCGCCCGTAGCGTCGCGAATGCAAAGAAGAAGACCGAGGATGCGGTAGAGGCCTCAGAGGCTTCCACCAAAGGCTGGATCAACAAGGAAATCAACGGATACTACACCATAGCGGAGTTCGAAGCCAAGCTCGCAGTGCTGGAACAGGCGGCGGCGGGCGCCGGGGGCGGCATCTCGGAAGACATCGCCCGGCTTCGCGAAGACCTCAACACTATCGTAACCAACCTCACCTCGGCATACAAGTCCGGGATCTCCAACGCAATCACCGCGAATAGGGGCGTAATCAACGACAAGATAGCTTTCTCGATACAGACGGCGACCGATGCGGTCCAGCCTCAGATAGATGCTCTTCTTCCCCGTTTGACCAGCCTCGAAGGCAGGGTCGCTGCGCTTGAGGAAGCCCTCGCGGGACTGGTCGGCGGGCTCGACTCCATTATCGTGGTGCCGGACTACACCGACGGCTCCGTGATGGTGGGCGACGCAGATGCGATCACGCTCAATTTCGAGGTCTATCCGGTCTCCGTCGCAAGCGAGCTGGCGGGAAAGGGCGTCTCGGCATTCTCTCTCGACTATCTCGATTCCGCGACCGGCAGTTCGATGTTCGCGAGCATCCCCGTCACCGGAGTATCGTTCGCAAACGGGATACTGACAATCACCGGCAGCGGCGACAACCTTCCCGACGACGTGAAAACCGGCGACCGCGACATCAACGTGCGCCTTCGCATCAGCGACGGGACGGCCTCCTGCAGTTCGGACTACTTCCGTATGTTCTACAAGCGCCAGTCCATCTTCAGGGACGACCTGTTCGAGGTGTCGGTGGACCAGTCCGGAGTGAAGTCATACCTGTTGAAGAGCGGGCTGGGCGGCTGGGAATGCAGCCAGTCCAACTACTTCAACACCCGAAGCATGACGAACGACGAGAGGTTCCTTTTCTTCTTCGGAAGCAACAAGGATTTCGTCAGCAACCAGACGAGGTGCGGAATGATTATCGACCTTCAGACAAGGCAGATATACAAGATTACCGGATGCGCCTTCAGCTGCTGCCCTTATCTCGACGTGGAGAACGACGTGCTGTACTACGGTACGGTGGTAAACAACAAGACTGGAGGAGAGTTCTATCGCAGGGATCTTCTGGTGGATCCTTCGGTGGCGATCAAGCTTGCAACGCTTCCTTCGTACCTCATCCCCACGAACAAGACACGTCCCCTGCAGTTGCTTGCGACTCACCTGACGCTCACCTCCGACAAGCAGAGGGCTTTCCTCGATATGCACATCCACGATTCCTTCGTGTACGGAATGATCAACCTCTATACCGGAGTGTTCGACGAGTGGGGCCGCACCAGCGATTACCAGCTGAACCACGGTCAGATCAACCCGAGCAACGACAATATGGCCATGATGGCGGCTAGCGGCTATACCAGGAGGGAGGACGGCGCGATCGTTTCTCTCCAGAAGGATGCCGACGGTCTGTATCCCCGCATACAGATTGCCACCAAGACCTCCAGGTATACTATGGTGCCCGACATTACCAGCAGCAGGGACGGCGGTTATGCTTCCCACGAGCGTTGGGACGAGTCCGGAGAATATGTTTACTGGTGCTCCGACACGCCGTGCATACGCGCGTTGTCGGAGGCCAGGAACATGTCCCCCTCTTCCTTTACCAAATACGCCACCCCGTCCAAGGCGTCGCACTGCTTCTTCACGTTCGACCGAAAGTACATAACCTACGACGACCAGAGTCCCGACTATTACCGCAGTTGCCGCTGGAAGGTGCAGTTCTACAACATCAAGACGCGCAAGGAAGTCAAGATACACACTCTTCTTCCCGCGCTCGTGCCGAAGGCGGACGTGACCGCCCAGGACGGCGACAGCGACGAGGTGAAGACGGCGAAGAGCAAACTCGCCCAGGCCTACCAGAACTGGCATACCGACCCTCACCCGCAGTTCAACTGCAACGACAAATACATTATCTGCACCGCCCAGCGGTCGGATAAGACCATCCGTCTGAGCATCACGCCGGTCGACCAGCTCCTTGAAATGTCAAAGTGATCCCTATGACAGCCAAACGATTCTTCTACATAATCCTGACTGCCTTGTTCGTCGCCTGCTGCACGGACGACGCGAAAGTCGACGAGATCCAGAAGCAGATAGACGAACTCAAAGGGAGCGAAATAGCCGGCATTCGCAGCCAGATGGATGCGATACAGGCATCCCTGCCGTCCCTCCGCCAGGTCGATGCCGAAGTGAAGGCCTTCATCGGCCAGGGGAGCATTCCCGACCTCGCCGCGGCGGACGCTGCGCTGGTAAGCACCATAGCCGACCTCCAGGCGTACAGCACGCAGGAACCGGAAGGTCTCGAATGGCTCCCGACAACGTTCATCACCCTTGAAAAGCACAGCGCCGTGTGCTTCGACCTTGCCGCCATAAGGCAGTGCATAGGCGAGCCAGCGGGTTCGCAAGGCAAAGCCGGGGTGCTTGCCGCAATCGCCACCGCTGAAGCTTCCATCGAAGGATGGGTGGGCGAAGGCATCGAGGGGTATTACGCCATCGCCGATGCCGATGCCAAATTCAAGGCGTTGGAAGATGCCCTCAAGGCGTCGCAGGAGCCCGTTTCGGCCGATGTGGAAAAGCTCCGCGAAGATCTGGATTCGGCAAGAATCAACCTTACGGCGGCCTACCAGGCGGCCATCGCCGAAGCAATCACAACCAACAACGGAGTGGTGAACCAGAAGATAGCGGCCGACATCCGGACGGCGACTGACGCCCTCCAGAGTCAACTCGATGCAATAACGCTGCGCCTGAACAGCCTGGAAGCGCGTATCGCCGCGCTGGAGTATTCCCTTTCCGCGCTGATAAACAGCGTGAAATCGATAGCCGTAATTCCGACATACTCCGATGGTTCGGTGTTCATCTCCGACGCCGACGACAACGTGATAAACTTCGAAGTCCAGCCGCACGAGGCCGCGGTGGCGCTCGCAAGCCACGGCACCTCGGCCTTCTCGCTCGATTATGTGGAGACCCAGACGCGTTCTTCGCTGTTCACCAACATTCCCGTGACCGGCGTGAACTACAACGGCGAGGTGCTGTCCCTGGTCGTGGACGGAGGCAGTCTTCCGCAGTCCGTAAAAATAGGCGAGAAGTTCATCAACGCCCGCCTGCGCATAAGCGACGGCACCGTAACCCGCAGCTCCAGTTTCTTCCACCTGTCCTATCACCTTTCCCCCGTGACCGTGGAACTGCTTCCGCTCGGACAGATAAGCGACGTATATGTGACGCTGAGCGCCAGGGCGACCATGTCAAGGAACTCCACCGACGAGGTGTTCGCCGGCTTCGCATACAGCGAACAGGACACCGAACTCATCATAGGCGAGACTCCGGGCCTCGATACCCTCAAGACTTATTCGATAGCGGCCGACGGCGTTTTCTCCTGCAGGACCCGCGCCCTCAAGGCCTCGACAACCTATTACTACAGGCCTTACGTCAGCAAGAACGGCCTGATATCTTACGGCGAACCCGGCAGCTTCACGGTGTCGATATGCAACACGCCCCAGCCCTCGACTACCGTCAGCACCCAGCTGGTCGACTTCTCGTGGACAACGTCGGCAAATGAAAAGTATCTTCTCGAGATTTACCTGACGCCCGTTTCCGCCACTAACGAGCCCGATCCGGACGACCTGTACGCTTCGTACGAAATAGCGGCCGACCAGGTGCCGTACAGCAAATTCTTCCCTTACAGGTCGAGCAAGTACTACTACAGGGTTAAGGCGCAGGATGTTCTCGGCCAGAAGGGCGATTCCGGCTGGGCCTACGGCAACTTCAAGATAGAAACTGCCGTTACCTGGCCGGGCGATGCCGACGCGCTGGACTATGGAGTGTCGGCGAACGTTGCGAGGACCGCTTCCGTGGATCCGAATCTGTTTGAGGCTGAAGACATAGATACGGGCGACAAGTTTACCGACCCCGTCACGATAGACAAGGTGACATGGCTCTCCAGCACCGCAAACCAGGCAACCTACAAGGGTGACCGCATCATCTATGGCAGAAAGAGGTCGTCCACGACAATCGCCGGCACCCAGGTAGCTTCGGACGCCGGTTTCCGATTCAAGATAAACAAGCCCGGAACGCTGCGCTTCTCCTTCAAGCTGTCCAAGTCCACCGACGTATGGACGGACTATGAGCAGAAGTTCGTGGTGGTCCTCGCAAAGCCCCTTTCCGGCGGTACGGTCGCGAGCGTGCTGTACGACGCGCGTCCCGCGAACGTCTCGACAACGGCCTCGCAGATAAGCGTCACGATTACTCCGGAAATGCTTGCCGGAATCACCTCGGCGGCTACAATTTATCTCTGGCACGAGTACGACAACACTGGCAACAATAATCTCCAGCTGGATTACTATCCTCCGACCTGGACTCCGTCGCTTCAATAACGCATAATTTTTCAAACCTATATCGATGAAAACAAAACTCTTACTTTCGCTGCTGGCCCTTGCGGGCATCGTGGCATTCGCGTCCTGCAGCAAGGACGACAACGGTAATGAAGGAGGAGGCGAAGGCCTCTCCGAAGTGAAGATCACCGAATCCGACAACGCCATCAAATTGACTTATTCCCAGAGCGAGGCTCCCGGGATGTCGGTCGACGTGGAATACCTCTGGGAATTCAACGGCGACGCCTGCACCAGATGCGTGCAGAAATCGACCTATCCCACCGCGGACATAGCCGCGGCCGTTTACCAGGAACTGCAGAACGAATCGGTGCGCGGCTCCGTGGGCGAGGGCTCGGGCTCTCCCGAACCGACTTATTCCCTTTCGGGGCGTGTCATCACCTGCGACCTGACCAGTCTCTACAGCGGCAAGACAAAGGCACAGGTTCGCCAGGCGGCCCAGTACCTCAAGCAGGCGATAGAGGGTACCCAGGGCGGTACTGACACTCCCGGCGGCGATACTCCCGGCGGAGACACTCCGGGCGGCGGAGACGTTGTAGGTGGCGATCCTTCGGATGTCGCCATAATGTATTATATCTCCGGCGAAGCCATTCCTCTTAATTTCGAGAACGACGTCTATGTGATAGGAAGCTACAAGGAGAACGGCGTGGTGAAGACTGGCTGGTACAGCATTTCCTACACCGACGAGAACAGTTTTACCCATCTCGATTTCGTTTCCGGTGACTTCCCCGCAACGGAAGGCACCCAGATTCACTTCCTTATCTTCCACACTGAGGTGGGCAAGCCCGAAGTGGCAAGCGACGGAAGCCTCGAACTCGACCTCTCCGCCCAGCTCAACGGCCCCGCGTTCATCCTCGCGGGTAGCGGCACCTATGTGTCCGGGCAGGTCTTCGCGATTCTGTACCACCAGTGCGCATTCGTGCGTATCGGCTCTTTCAGCGGCATCGGTCACGGTGAGCAGTCGGTCACCGTCAAACTCGGCGGCAGGGATCTCGTCACCAGCGTGACTATGGAACTCGGCGACTACGGCTATGCCCCTGTTCCCGGCGAAGCCAACGAAGTGGTGACCATCGCATACGACAAGTCACTCAACTCCGATACCGGCTTTATGTGGGCGTATCTCCCCGGCAAATACAATTACGACGTGGCCCTTTCCGCCCGCAACAACTATGGCGACTATCTCTACGAGACAAGGTTCGACGCCACGGACGTTTCCGACCTCGAGCAGGGCGACGTGCTTACGCTGAACAACCTTCCTCTCACGGAAGTCGGCGTGAGAATGTACTCCGGAAGTCCCTTCTGGGCATATCAAAATATCGGTGCAACATCAACCAACCCCAGCGGCGACTACTTCACCTGGGCCAATGTCGACGGACACGCCGACAGGGACTACTGGGTAGCGTATTCGGCTGCAACTTACGAGGCAAGCGAGGGCGGTCCTTATAAGAGCAACATTATGGCACGTTCCAAGTACGACGCGGCCTGGATGAATCTCGGCGGTACCTGGCGTATGCCTTCGCAAGACAATTTCTACACTCTTGCCCAGAGGTGCAACGTCGCCTGGACGGCAGAAGGCGCGGTATTTACCGGCAAGGGCGACTACAGCGCCTGCACCATCACGCTCCCCTGGAGCGGGCAGGACGGCTGGCCGTCAGCTTACAGCAACTCGTATTATTGGACGGCTACATACAATGCCGCGACAAGCGGCCAGTTCAAGCACGCCTATGCGTTCTGCATCGCATACGACGCAGCCGGCCCGTACGAAACAAAACAGACCGAACCGCAGATTTGCTACTGCGGCTTCGCAATCCGTCCTGTTTCCGAATAAAGGCTGATTAGTTCAGCATTCCCTGAACCTCCTCCAGCGATCCGTCGTTGGGGGAGGCTTCTATTCCCAGCAGGTGGCAGATGAGGGGATAGATGCTCACGTTTTGGAAACCTTCGGCCTTGTAGCCCTTCTTGAAATCGGGCCCGGTGGCGCGGAAGACCACCTGCATCTCGGGATAGTAGGGGAAGAATCCGTGCGCGCCCTTGAGCGAGCCCGGCCTGTCGCTGAAGCGCCAGCCGAGTTCGGGGGCCACCACTATGTCGCCGATGCGGTTGCTGGTGCCGTAGTGCAGTTCGGCGGGGATTTCTTCCTTCTTCCAGACTTTGATATGCTCGAGGCCGTTAAGCGCGGTGAGGATGGAGTCGCGGCAGGATTCGTCCTTGCTGAAGATGGAAGTCGGCGTGCCGTAGACAATTCGTTCCGCCCAGGATTTCTTGAGATTGTTGTCCGCCGAAACGCAGCGCTCGGGGCTCACGTCGGCCATTCCGTGGTCGGAGAGCACGATGAGGTCTATCTGGTCGGCGATGGGCAGTTTCGCAATGCCCTTGCGGATGAGTCCGAGAAGCTTGTCCATCTCCTTAACCTTCTTGAAAGTTTTCTTGGAGCCGGGGCCTTCCATATGCCCTGTATGGTCGGGCTCGTTGAAGTAGAGCATCACAAGGTGCGGGCGCACTTCCTCGGGCAGTTGCAGCCAGGCGAGGGTGGTGTCGATGCGGGCCTTGTTGGGGATTATCTCATAGCGGACATAGCGCTTGTAATAGCGGGGTAGTTTGCCTCCGATGGGGAATTCCGATCCCACCCAGTAGCAGGTGGCTGTAATAACCCCTTGGCGCTGGGCAGTATTCCAAATGGGATCGCCCAGGTAGAAATAGGTCTCGCACTTGCTGGGGCCCGCGGCCTTGTAGAGATTCTGGTGCTCGGGGTCCCAGAAGCTGTTGTTCACGATGCCGTTGTGGTCCGGATAGAGACCCGTGGCGAGGGTGTAGTGGTTGGGGAAGGTCGATGCCGGGTAGGACGGTGTCATCACCGCGCTGACTCCGCGCTTCGCCATCTTGTCGAAGTTGGGGGTGCGTGCCTTTTCGATGTAGTCGGCGCGAAAGCCGTCCATAGACACTACGAATACATATCTGTCTTTGCCTTGCGCAAAGATGCTCGCCTGGGCCAGAAATGCCAGGACGGCGACAATGAGAAGCTTTTTCACGATGTAAAATTACGATATTTATGCAAAATATCCTATCTTCGCACTATGTCACGAAAGTGCCTGGCAATAATAGTCCTGTTATCGGCTTTTGCGTCGATGAGCGCTTATGCGCGCAAGGGAGCCGTCCGTTTCGAGCTTCTCGGAGGCTATGTCAACAGTCTCGAAAGCATCCGGGCGGATTATGACGGAGGGGCTACCCAGTACCTTTCCGGTAACTTCGGCGGAGTGTATGCCGGTGCGGGAATCCACGCGACGCTTTCCGAACGGACGCCTCTTACCATATCCTTCGCGGCCGCGGCCAAATACGCCTCCGGCCTGCTTCACGACCGCGCGGTACGCGAGAGCTACGTCTTTGCGCCGCTTCGTTTCGGCTGGAGCATCCCGGTGTTTTCCTTCGGCTTCGAGCAGAATCTGGTCGTGGAGCCCTACGCCGGACCGGTCTTCCAGTACGGCTTGAGTTCCAAGAGCAACGATTACGATTTTTACCATCCTGACGGAATTATCGAGGCGAAACGGTTCAATACCCTTCTCGGCGCGGGCGCCAGGCTTTCGCTGGACCGCCTCGTCTTCGATGTCGGATACGACTTCGGCCTCATCCCCCGATATGTTCGGGAAGGCGACGGATACAGCTATCGCTGGAACGCTTCAACCCTGCATCTGGGGTTGTCCTACAGATTCTAGATTTCCTTGAGAACGGCCTTCTCGACGGCCTTCGTGCCCGCATTGTCTTCGTACAGCATACAGACGCAGCATATGGGGCCCTGGTGTTTCATAAAGAGGGTGATGCGCCCTTCCTTCATATCGAAGACGCTTTTCCACGTGCAGTTGTTGCGGATGAGGCTGAGGAGCTTCTTTCCGCTCTCGTCGTGAGGACCGTCGCGGAACTCTTCCACCACCTCGGCGGGTTCGCCGTATTTCTTTATGAGAAGGGACTTGAGGGTGGAATAGTCGTTCTCGAGTTTCACCCAGTTCATCTTCACGGGGAACTCGGCGCGGATGGCCACGACCTCGTCGCCGGTGACGGCGGGAATCACGTTGACTTCGACATCCCTGAAGCCGGCGAAAGTGCCGATCACAAGAGGCACTCCGTCGTTCTCTTCTTCATAGCGGAATCCCTTCTTGGAAAGGGCTGCCACCATTTCGTCCTTGGTGCCGGTGATTTCTACTCCTTTGAAACTGAGATGCTTGCCGGCGCTGGCCGGAATCATCGCCATCGCTGTCGCGATTATTGCAAGAATTGTCTTTTTCATAACGGTCTTGTCTGATATCAAGATGCGTGCCGCGGCCTATTTGTTGCGTTCGGCGAGCTTGGCTATCACCCTGTCCATCGTGAGCCAGAGATTGTGGTTGTCGCCCACGAAATTGTTCACCATAAAGCTGAACACTATGGTGCGGTCGCTCTTGCGGTCGCCGGAAAGGATGTATCCGCTGAAGCAGCGGACTCCGTTCATGCTGCCGCTCTTCATATAGATGCGCCCCTTGTCGGAGTAACCCTGGAGCCTTGTCTTGAGAGTGCCGTCGGGGCGTCCGGGCTGGGGCAGGGAATACAGGAAGTCGCGGTGCCAGCGGCTCTTGCCGACAGCCTGCAGATACTCCGCCATAAATCCCGGGGAGATGTAGTTCTTTCGCGAAAGCCCGCTGCCGTCGGCGAAGCGCATCTTGGCCGCCTTCTCCTTCAGGCCGAAGGCCGCCATCGCCTCGTGGAGCGCGACCGTCGAAGGGCCGTACTCGTCGGAAGCCTTGTACTTGAGGCCCACCAGCTTCAGCAGCGTCTCAGCGCAGAAATTGTCGCTCCAGTGGTTGGCGATAGAGGTGATTTCGCGAAGGGGCGGGGCGTTCACGGACGCTATCGCCTTGGCGGTTTCCGGCGCAATGCCTTCGAGGGGCCTTCCCTCTATGACTATTGTGGAATCGGCGTCAAGCCACTCCTTGAAGTGCAGGACGGCGGCATAGGGGCCGTCGGGGATGCTGTCCCCCATCTCCCCGCGCCAGGTGAGCCCGCAGGGCACTACTCCGTCCTTGGTGCGCTCGTCCTCTATGCTCCAGTCGCCGTGATGACGCTCGCCCTTGAAATAGCTCCCGTCGCCGACGATATCGCCGCTAACGCGCTTGATCCCCGCCGCCGCGAGGGCATCCCGCCATTTGCGGAAGTCCCTTCCGGGTAGATAGCTGAAGAGTTCCCCGAGCGTGGGGTCTCCCCCTCCTATTATATATAGGTTGCCGTTGAGGGTGCTGTCCTGAACTTCGCCGTCAGTGGCGAAACGGGTGTTCATGCGGTAGTTGCCGCCGTAAGCCGCCAGCGCCACGCCCGTGGTGATGAGTTTCATGTTGGAGGCCGGCACCAGACGCTTGTTCGGATGGATCTTGGCGATGGTCTCGCCCTTCATGGTCATCGCCACGAAGCCCCAGCTGCTGCTTTCCAGCAGTCCTCCCGGAGCATCCAGGGCGTTTATCATATCCTGGATAGGATTCGGCCCTGCGGCCTTCGAGCCCGGACCTGCGTTGGCCACGAACGCCAACAGCGCCGCCACGACTATGAGCGTAATCTTTTTCATCCGGACACAAAGATACAAAAAGCTCATCATTTATTGTGATGCTTTGCGATACTTCGGAAGCCGGTGCTTATCTTCGCCTCAGTTATGGAAGAAGACAAAGCACGCATTATCAAGATTATAGTCTCGGCGGTCCTGCTCGCCGCGGCGTTCGCAACGGAAAAATTCTGCAATCTCGCCACCTGGCAGTTGCTGCTAGTTTATCTTGTGCCCTATCTTATTGTTGGATGGGAGACTCTGGAAGAAGGCGCCGAGGCGGCCTTGCACGGCGAGGGACTGAACGAGGACTTCCTGATGGGGGTCGCCACGCTTGGAGCGTTGGCGATAGGGTTCCTGCCGGGAGCCGAAGCACAGTTCCCCGAGGCGGTGGCCGTCATGCTGTTCTTCCAGATAGGCAAGGCCTTCGAAGATGCGGCCGAGGACCGCAGCCGCAGGAGCATATCGGCGCTGATGGACATCCGTCCGGACAAGGCGCTTGTGGAAAAGGACGGCGGCACGGTAGAGGTGGCTTCGGAAAGCGTGGAGCCGGGCGATGTCATCGTGGTGCGCCCGGGAGCCCGCATCCCTATGGACGGCATCGTGCTGGAAGGGGAATCTTCGCTGGACACTTCCGCGCTTACGGGAGAGAGCCTTCCGCGAAGCATCGGCCCCGAGGACGAAGCGGTGTCGGGTTGCATAAACCTGTCCGCCGTGTTGAGGATCCGTGTGACCAAAGCATTCGGCGAATCCACCGCGGCACGCATCCTTCGTCTCGTCGAAGACGCCGCGGAAAATAAAGGCCGCAGCGAGAACTTCATCACACGCTTCGCAAAGGTATATACCCCGGTGGTCGTGGCCATGGCCGTCGCGCTCGCCGTGCTTCCTCCGATGCTGGGCCTGGTCTTCGGCTTCGAGGCAGGATGGGCGAAATGGATATACCGCGCGCTCACCTTCCTGGTGGTGTCGTGCCCCTGCGCACTCGTCATAAGCATTCCTCTAACCTTCTTCGCAGGTATCGGCGGAGCGTCGCGCAAAGGCATCCTCATCAAGGGATCCAACTGGATGGAGACGCTTTCGCGTGCCGATACCGTGGTGTTCGACAAGACTGGCACCCTCACCAAGGGAGTGTTCGAGGTGACCGCGGTGCATCCCGAGGTCGTGAGCGAACGCGAACTGCTGCATATCGCGGCGCACGTCGAAAGGGCGTCCACCCATCCCATCGCCCAGTCGCTTCGCAACGCATATCCCGAAGAGGACGACGATTGCAAGGTGCGCGACATCAAGGAGATGGCGGGACTCGGCGCCAGGGCCCTGGTGAACGGCCGCGAGGTGTGCGTGGGCAACGGCAAGCTGATGGATTCGGTCGGAGCGAAATGGCACGACTGCCACAAGGCCGGAACGGTGGTTCACGTGTCGATGGACGGCGAGTATATGGGGCATATAGTCATTTCCGACAAGCTCAAGGACGATGCGGCCGAAGCCGTGGCGGCCCTTGGAAAACTTGGAGTCGGACGCACTGTGATGCTTACCGGCGACGCCGAGGCGGTGGCCCGCGAGGTCGCGTCGGAAACCGGCATCGGGGAATACTACGCGGGGCTTATGCCTGCCGATAAAGTCGAGAAGGTTTCATCCGTCATTGCCGGCCACGACCGGCAATCTCCTAAAACCCTCGCCTTCGTAGGAGACGGCATCAACGACGCTCCGGTTCTTGCCCGCGCCGACATCGGAATAGCGATGGGCGCCCTGGGCAGCGACGCCGCCATAGAAGCCGCCGACGTGGTGCTGATGGACGACAAGCCCTCGAAGATCGCGCTCGCCATTCGCATCTGCCGCCGAACCGTACGCATCGCCCGCGAAAACGCGGTTTTCGCCATCGGCATCAAGCTCGCGGTTCTTCTGCTTGCCGCTCTGGGCATCGCCTCGATGATGCTCGCCGTCTTCGCCGACGTGGGCGTGATGGTACTCGCGGTTCTCAACGCCGCCCGCGCCCTGAAAGCATAACAAAAAGCGCCCCCGGATTCCGGAGGCGCTTTCAGTTTCAGGACAGCGATTTACTCGGCTTTCTTTGCGGGCGCCTTCTTCGCAGGAGCTTTCTTTGCGGCGGGCTTCTTCTCCGCGGGAGCCTTCTCGGCCTTGGGAGCCGTGGCTTTTTTCGCGGGAGCCTTCTTGGCGGGAGCCTCTTCAGCCTTGGGAGCGGCCTTCTTAGCGGGGGCCTTCTTGGCTGCGGGTTTCTTCTCCTCGGCGGGGGCTTCGGCCTTGGGGGCTGCAGCCTTCTTTGCGGGAGCCTTCTTCGCGGCGGGCTTCTCCTCCTTGGCGGGTGCCTCGGCGGCGCCCTTGCTCACCACTGCGCTGAGTTCGGTGTAGAGGGCGTCGGTCTTCTCGAGCACTTCCTTGCGGAGGCCGTTGAAGTATGCCTTCTTGCTTCCTTCAGCCTTGACGTTCACCTTGTCGCGGAGTTCGTTGTAAAGGTCGACGGCCTTCTCCATAAGAGCCGCGACGGCGGCGTCGTTGGTCTTGGGATTCACTGCAACACACACTGCGCAGTCCTCGATAAATGCGCTGAGCACGTAATCGATATCCTTCTTGATGTCTCTGAGGTTCATAATATTCTGTTATTTATTTGTTTTCTTGCTTTTAGCGGCCGCAAATATACTAATTTTTGGCTATTTCGCAAAATAGGAAGGCGATTCGGCGATGAAAGAAGGGGCGAAGCCCTCGGTGCCTTCACCGATGTGGCCGAGGATGCGCCGCACCGCCAGGATGTTGCGTCCGTAATAGTCCGGCTGCGAAGGGTCGAGCGAGTTGATGCGAACCACCTGCGAGGCGTGGATGATGCGCTTGGGCCCTATGCAGAGCGCCACGTGCGAGACGCGGCTGTCGCCGAAAAAGACCAGGTCGCCGGGCTGCATATCTTCAATCTGCACCGCCACTCCGCATTTTACCTGCTGCGAGGCGTCGCGCGGAAGAAGTATGCCGTTCATAAAGTAGCAGAAGCCTACGAGTCCGCTGCAGTCGAAGTGGCCGACGCTCATTCCGCCCCACATATAGGGCATTCCGAGGAAGCGTTTAGCAAGCGCTATGATATCTGCCGCCACTTCTTCTCCACCCTTGCGGTGGCCTTCGGCCCAGGCCCTGAAAGGCTCGACCGCGGAACTGCGCACGAACCCCCTGCGGCCGTCGGGAAGGCATACGGACGCCCACCCTCGGGGAGCATCGGCTTTCGCCGCCCAGAGGATATTGCTCATCAGAAGGTCGCTCAGGCGCTGGGATTCTTCGGAAGCTTCGCTATGGACGCCGGCGTTCTCGACGGTGCAGATATATCTGTCCGAAGCAAGCCAGGATGCCGCCTCTCCGCCCCCGAAAGGCTTCAGTTTCGGGCTGTACTCCTTCATCTCGGCCTGCTTCTCTGCGGGAAGGGCTTCGGTGGGGGCGAGGGCGACTTCGTTCACCCACCCTTCGTAGGGCTCCGGCGTGCGCACCTTCACCCAGTATCCCTTGGTCTCGAGCACCTGCACCAGCGTGCCCATACGGCTCTGGCTCACGCACTCGCTGCCATATCGGGCCTCGGCCCTCAGAAACACGTTGCTGGCGTTCACAAGCGCCCACTTTCCGCCGGGAGTTTCAGCCTTCGCGGCACTGCCTCCGCCCGCGCATCCGACGGCGCAGAAAAGTAGGGAGAAAAACAGAAGGAATATCTTTTTCAAAGCGTTTCAAAGCCCATTTTTAGGGGCGATTACGCAAAGTTACTGTTTTTTGTTAACTTTGCAAGTTATGAATATTCGCATTACAAGATATCTGGCGCCGCTCCTGCTGGCCGCCGCGCTGAGCTCCTGCAATATGTTCTCGACGCTCAAGCACGACGACAAGGTGGTCGCCAAGGCCGGTCGCCAGAAACTGTATCTTTCCGAACTGGACAAGTACATCCCGGACGGGATTTCGGCGGAAGACTCGCTGAACCTGGCATACCGCTACATCAATTCCTGGGCGACCGAAATCCTCTACACCAAGACCGCAGAGGCGGAGCTTTCGAAGAGCGAGAAGGACGTGACCAAGGAACTCGAAGAATACCGCAGGACGCTTCTGAAGTACCGTTTCGAGCAGCGCTACATCAACCAGCGGCTCGACACCCTGATCACACGTCAGCAGCTGACGAAATACTACGAGGACCACAAGTCGAGCTACGTGCTCCAGCGTCCCATCCTCAAGGTGAGGTACGTCGACATTATGAAGGATTCCCCCAACAAGGGCGAGATTCTCGGGATGCTTTCGTGCACCAAGGGCGAGGACCTGCTGATTCTGGACAGCCTGGCCTATGTGTCGGCGCTCCGCTATTTCGACAAGACGGGCGAGTGGATGGACGCGGGCGTGCTGGCTCGTGAGTTCGGCATCGACTATGCCACTATGATGGCCCAGATGCACAACGGCCTCATCCAGCAGAGCTCCGACGACAGCGGCGACATCAAGGCGATGTTCGTGTTCGACGTGCAGTCCGAGGGAGTGGCTCCCATCGAGTACTGCGCCGCCAGCATCCGCGAGAACATACTCAGCGAAAGGAAACGCGACCTGCTTGCAAAATTGGAACAGGACTTGCTAACGAATGCCCTGGACCATAAAGACTTTGTGATTTATTGATGAAAACTAGATTCTTCCTTGCGGCTGTACTCGCGTTCGTATGCGCGGGCGCGTCCGCACAGAAATACTCCGGCGGGGTAATCGACCGCACTGCGGCGGTGGTCGGCGGCGAACTCATCACGGTTTCGGACATCGAGGCTGAAATCAAGATGCAGCGCGCCCAGGGCCTGAACTCCGCCTACAACGCCCGCTGCGACCTGCTCGAGAATATGATGCAGGCCAAGCTCTTCCTTATGCAGGCCCGTGTGGACTCGCTGAACGTGAGCCAGGATATGGTGGAGGCGGAACTCAAGAACCGTCTCGCGCAGGTGCGCACCGCCCTTGGCGGCGACAAGGAGGCCGAGGAATACTTCGGCAAGTCGCTTTACGAACTCCGCAAGGAATGGCGCACGCAACTCGAGGAGAGCAGCCTCATCCAGCAGGAGCAGCAGCAGGTGGCAGGCGGGATTTCCCAGCTTACCCCCTACGACGTGAGGCAGTTCCTCGACACCGCGCACAAGGCGAACCTTCCCGTCATCCCCATCAAGTACAAGATGAGCCAGATTTGCGTCTACCCCGACCGCAAGGCCGCGGCGCTGGAGGTGAAGGCGAAGCTTCTGGACCTTCGCGAGCGCATCATCAACGGCGAAAAGTTCTCCACGCTGGCGCGTCTCTACTCCGAGGATCCCGGCAGCGCCCGCAAGGGCGGAGAGCTTGGAATGGCGTCGAAGGATATCTTCTGGCCGGCGTTTTCCGACGCCGCGATGGCTCTCAAGCCCGGCATCATCTCCCAGATAGTGGAGACCCCCGACGGTTTCCATATCATCGAGGTGATAGAAAAGAAGGGCGATATGTTCAACGCGCGGCACATCCTGCTCAAGCCGAAGTATACCTCCGAGGACAGGGAGAAGGCTTTCCATCGCCTCGACAGCCTCAGGACGATGATCGACAGCAGCAAGATCACCTTCGAACTGGCGGCGCGCTTCTTCTCCGAGGACCCCGCCTCCCGCACCAACGGAGGCCAGATGGCCGACCCCAACACGGGAAGCGCATATTTCGAGATAGACCAGCTCAAGCCCGAGGACTACGCGGCGGTGAAGAACCTCCAGCCCGGGCAGATCTCCGAGCCCATCGAATCCCGCGACAACGAGGGGCGCGACGGCAACCTGGTCTATAAGATCGTGCGTCTCGACAAGATAGTTCCCGCCCATACCGCCGCGTTCGAAACCGACTACACCGTCCTCCTGGACGAGGTGCGGCGCGGCAAGCAGATGGAAGCGGTGGACAAGTTCATCGACGAAAAGATCGAGCAGACATACATCATCATCGATCCAATGTTCAAGGATTGCGGTTTCTCGCGTCAAGGATGGGCAAAGAAGGTAAGAAAATAATCCTGGCCCTGTGCCTGCTCCTGCCCCTGGCGCTTTCCGCGCAGAACGGCGAGAGGAAGGATTCGCTGGTGCGTCTCATCAGCGCCGAATCCCTCCAGCTCATCGAGAAGGGAGCGAACCACTACCGCAAGGCCATAGACGCAACTTTCCTGCACAACGGCACCTATCTCATCTGCGACACTGCGCAGTGGTATGTCGAGGACAGGATGATTCGCGCCGAGGGCCACGTGAAGGTTATCCAGGAGGGCACGATACTTACCGGCGACAATCTCGACTACCTGATCGACGAGAACCTGGTGCAGTTCCGCGGAAGCGTGGTGCAGCTCCAGGACGAGAACCGCAACACCCTCCGCACCCGCTATCTGGACTACAACACCCGCGACTCGGTGGCTTACTTCCAGAAAGGCGGCTCGATGAAGGACAAGGACGGGCAGATAATCGAGAGCATCGACGGTTCCTACGACTCCAAGACCAAGGTCTTCAATTTCCGCAACAAGGTGAATATGTTCACGGATTCCATTTTCGTGAAGACCGAGGAACTCGACTACGAAAGCGGACCGTCGCGGGCCGTGTTCAAGGCGGACATCGATTTCTGGAAGGACGGCGATATGCTGTCCGCGGAAGGGGGCTGGTATTCGAGGCCCAGGGAGACGTTCTTCTTCACCGGCCACGTGCATTCCCTTTCCAAGGACCAGGAGGCCTGGAGCGATTCGCTCTACTACTACCGCAACACCAAGAACCTGCATCTGCTGGGCCACGCCCAGGTGCAGGATACCACCCGGAGCGTTTTCGCGCTTGCCGGAAACATCTATTACGAAGATACGCTGAAACGTGTGACGCTTACCCGGGATGCGGCAGTTGCGCTCGATACGCAGCGCGACGTAAAGGAACTGCACGCGGTGCCCGATTCCACCGTGGAGGGAGGCATCCGATATGATACGGTGAAGAACGCCAGGCCAGATACTATGTATTTCGGCGCCGACAAGATAGTCTACCGCAGCATCCGCAAGTTCGAGATACCCAAGGACGAACTGAAGGATGCGGCCAAGCGCATGGAGGAGATCCACGTCGACGCCGTTGCCCAGTACCGCAAGAAGGCGGCGAAGGCCGCAGCCCAGGCGGAGGCGCAGAAACGCGAGCAGTACGCCGGCCAGAACGAATCCGAAGCCAAGAAGGCGGCGGAACAGGCTGAAGCCGACAAGGATGCGAAGAAGTCCAAGAAGTCCAAGAAGGGCACCAAGGACGAAGCGGCCGCACCTCCCGTCGTTGCGGGCCCCTCTGACGTCATTGCCGGCGGAGACCGGAAATCTCCTTCCGCCCCCGCGCCCTCGGCCGACTCCACCGCCGTCAAGGCGGCCAGGGACAGCGTGGCCAGGGCCGACTCTCTCGCCAAGGTCGCCATCCCCGACTCCACCAAGCTTGGATTCCTCGATGCGACGGGCAACGTCAAGATATTCCGCTACGACCTGCAGGTGCGCTGCGACTCGCTTCGCTACAACGACCTCGATTCCATCGCCCGCTTCTACCTCGACCCTGTGGTTTGGAACGACGGCAACCGCCAGTACACCGCCGACAGCCTCTTCGTGCTAGTCCGCGAACGCAAGGCGGAGCGTGCGAGCCTGATGTCGAACGCCTTCATCATCACGCAGGAGACGGACGACCTCTACGACCAGATACGCGCCACCGAGGTCATGGCCTACTTCGACACCACTTCCGCCCTGCGGCGCTTCGACGCCCTCGGCGGTGCCAACGCCATCTTCTTCCTGAAGGAGAAGGAACAGCACGCGACCGCCAACAAGGTGGAGTGCAAGATGCTCTCGGCGACCTTTGCTGAAGGAGACCTGAGGCAGATATACTACTACGACCAGCCCAAGAACGACGCCTATCCCATCCCTCAGCTGCCCGTCGTGGACCGCAGCCTCAAGGGCTTCAAGTGGCGCCCTGACGAACAGCCCAAGGGCAAGGAAGACATCACTTCGCTGAGCGTGCGGCCTTCCGAACGCCTCGCTTTCGAGGCGCATCCCCGCGCCACCTTCGTGCAGACCAACATCTATTTCCCGGGCTATATGAAGAAGGTCTACGGCGAGATAGATACCCGCAAGGCGCAGAAGGCGGCAGCCCCGAAGCAGCAGAAACAGGCTCCTGCTCCGGCGGAATCCGTGGACACGACGACCAGGAAGATAGGGCCCGTGCCCGACGGCATCGGAAAGGACAGCACTTCGGTGCTGCATCCTCTGGACACGACCGCGGTGGCGGATTCTCTCGGCGCGCAGAAGGCCGCTGAACCGCAGATGAGCAAGGCGGAACAGCGCCGCGCCGCACGTGAAGCCCGTTGGGCCGAACTCGACCGCCGCGATGCGGAGAAGGCCCAGGCCAAGCTCGAGAAGAAGAAGGCGAAGCAGGCCGCCCGCGACAAGAAGGCCCGCGAGAAGCAGCGCATCCAGGAGGAGAAGGACCGCAAGAAGCTGGAGAAGTACATCGCCCGCTACCGCAAGAAGATTAATAGAAAGAATAATGGAAAATCTACAGGACAGGTTTCTGAGGTACGTCAAAGTGGACACCCAGAGCAACGAGGAGAGTCAGAGCCAGCCGTCGACGGAAAAGCAGCTGAACCTGCTGCGGCTCCTAAAGAATGAACTTGAGGCGATGGGCGTGAAGGCTGAACTCGACGAGTTCGGCTATGTGATGGCATCCATCCCCGCCAACTGCGGAAAGAAGGTGCCGGCTATCGGCTTCATCGCCCACGTCGACACCGCCCCCGACGCCTCCGGCGAGAACGTCAAGCCCCAGATAATCGAGGCGTACGACGGCTCGGACATTCCCCTGAAGGGCGTCCCCGGCCTCGCACTGAAACCTGCCGAATTTCCCGAACTTCTGGACCATAAGGGAGAAACCATCATCACTACCGACGGCACCACTCTTCTCGGCGCCGACGACAAGGCGGGCGTAGCGGAGATTATGGACGCTGTGCAGTATGTGGTTTCCCACCCCGAATTCAAACACGGCGAAATCAAGGTCGGCTTCACTCCCGACGAGGAAATCGGCCGCGGAGTGGTGAAGTTCGACGTTTCTCGTTTCGGTGCGGACTACGCCTACACTATGGACGGCGGCGAGGTCGGAGAACTCGAGTTCGAAAACTTCAACGCCGCTTCGGCGAAGATCCATATCCAGGGCTGCAACGTGCATCCGGGCTATGCCAAGGGCAAGATGCGCAACGCCATCCTGATTGCTGCGGAATTGAACTCCCTTCTCCCCGCAGACCAGCGCCCCGAATGCACCGAGGGCTACGAAGGCTT
>JAGABD010000036.1 GCA_017614795.1 Bacteroidales bacterium | reverse complement strand
TATGGAAGATACGATCTGATAGCCGCCGCCCGGGCAGTTCACTATGCAGAGTCCGTTGGGCTTCTTCGGGAAATAGATGTCCACGCGGGCGCTGTCGCCGATGTTGGAAATGTGGCCGTTAGCGGGGTTGTACTTCTCGGGGCCGCGGAGTCCGTTGTCCTCTCCGGGGCCGAGGGTAATCTGCTGTCCGTTCTCGACAATGCCGGCGTCGACCGACTGTCCCTGGGGATAAAGCAGCACGGTGAGATCGGGCTGCAGGGGAACATATTCAGGCTGTTTGGCCTGCTTGCAGGCGGCAAGGCAAAGGGCCGCCGCACAGAGCGCGATGACAATCTTTTTCATATAGGTTATTGTTTTACGAGTTCACAGTGGAGCGTGGCCGAACTGCAGTCCAGAACGCGGACCTGCACATAGTCGCAGGCCTTGTGCCCGGAGTCCTCCCACACGCACATCTTTCCGGCCCCGTTGCGTCCGCAAAGCTGGCCCTCACCCTTCTTTGAAGGGCCTTCCACCAACACTTCGAACACCTTGCCCACGTCCCTGCGGTTGCTCTCGAGGGAAAGGTTGTTCTGCAGTTCGATGAGTTCGTTAAGCCTTCGCGTCTTGACCTCAGCGGGAACGTCGTCGGGATAGTTGCGGGCCGCGAGGGTGCCGGGACGTTCGGAATAATTGAACATGAAGGCGGAATCGAATCCCACCTCGCGGAAAAGCGAAAGCGTGTCGCGGAATTCTTCCTCGGTTTCGGAGCAGAAGCCCACAATCGCGTCGGTGCTGATGCCGCAGTCGGGCATCGCCTCGCGGATCTTCGCCACCCTTTCGAGATACCATTGCCTGGTATAGCGCCGGCGCATCTTCTCGAGGATGCGGTCGTTGCCGCTCTGCACGGGAAGATGGATCTGGTGGCAGATGTTGGGACGGGAGGCCATCGTGGCGATGACTTCGTCGGAGATATCCTTGGGATGGGATGTGGAGAAGCGAACGCGCAACTTGGGCGAGACGTCCGCGACAAGGGCGAGAAGCTTCGCAAAGTTCACATCCTCAAACAGATAGGAATCCACGTTCTGCCCCAGAAGAGTCACCTCGCGATACCCGTTCTCCACACATTCGCAGGCCTCGCGCACAATGGTCCTCCAGTCGCGGCTGCGCTCCGCCCCGCGGGTGTAGGGCACCACGCAATAGGAGCAAACGTTGTTGCACCCGCGCATTATGGAGATGAAGGCGCTCACCCCGTTGCGGTCGATGCGTACAGGGGAGATGTCGCCGTAAGTTTCTTCGCGGGAGAGAATGACGTCGATGCCGGGATGCCCGGAGCCCGCTTCGGCGATGAGGGCGGGGAGGTTGCGGTAGGCGTCGGGGCCCGCCACGATGTCCACCTTGCCGGTGTCCAGAAGCTTGTCCTTGAGGCGTTCCGCCATACAGCCGAGGATGCCCACAAGCACTCCCGGGCGCGATTTCTTGAATGTCGAGAAATAATCGAGGCGACCCCAGATGCGCTGCTCCGCGTTGTCGCGGATGGAACAGGTGTTGGCGAAGATGACATCTGCCTGAGCGATGTCTTCACAGCGTTCGAAACCTTCTTTCGCCAGGATGGAAAACACCACTTCGGTGTCGTTCACGTTCATCTGGCAGCCGTATGTCTCGATGTATAGTTTCTTCATGGCGTTTGCTATGCAAAGATAGAAATTCTTCGTATATTTGTAAGATAATACGCATATGAAAAAGAGCATAGTCCTCATAATGGCGGCGCTTGCCGCGATAGTCTGCCTGAGTTCCTGCGCAAGCAAGTACAAGAAGGTGAAGATAGTGTCCTGCGACCTGGAGTCGTTCATTCCCTCGGGGCTGAAGGCGTTCAACGCGGTAGCCAAGGTCGGCATCGACAATCCGGCTCCCGCATTCGACGTGAAGAACATCCACGCGGTCGTGAAGAAGGATACCGTCGAGGTGCTTTATCTGGATGCCGAGAACGTGGCGGTGGACGGAAAGTGCAACAAGGTGTACAAGGTTCCCGTGGCCGGACAGCTCAGCAAGAATGTCAGCCTCATCCAGGTAGCCCTGATGGCCAGGAACTTCAATCCCGACGACTACAAGGTCGACGTCACCGGCCGCGCCACGGTAGCGCGCAACATCGGCAAGGACATCAACTATAAGGACGTGCCCCTGAGCAAGTTTATCGACAAGCTATGAGAAAGTTTTTTCTGATAATCGCATTGACGGCGGCCACCGCGCTGCTCCCGCCCCGTACGGAGGCACAGCTTCCTCCGGCCGGATACGAATATGCCGACTCGGTCATCTTCATTCCGGTGGCCCAGGTGGACTCCTCGCTGAAGGGCAAGGACATCTTCGCCGTGCTTCCGGACAATGTTACGGTGGTCCAGTCCGGCGCGATCCGCAGTCTCGTGGAAACGAGGACAAGGACGAACGACGGCAAGATGCAGAGCGGATTCCGCGTACGCATCTTCTTCGACAATTCGCAGAGCGCCCGCGGAGCATCCAGCGCCGCGCTGTACCGCTTCAAGCTGAAATATCCGGAAATTCCAGCATACAGAAGTTTCACCAGCCCCTATTTCAAGGTTACGGTAGGGGATTACAGGAACAAGTCCGAAGCCCTCGCCGCGCTGTCGGAAATCCGCAAGGACTTCCCGACCGCGTTCATAGTCCGCGAGCGTTTCAAGTATCCTATGATGGATGACGTAGCCGCATTCAAACTCGACACCGTAAGAGTCCTGAAACCCATTTCAAAGTAGCGAATGCAGCGCCAGGAACTCACACTCAAGCAACAGCAGCGCCTTTCCCCCCTGCAGATCCAGACTATCAAGCTGATGGAACTGCCGGTGCAGGAACTGGAGCAGCGTGTCCGCACGGAGTTGGAGGAGAATCCTGCGCTGGACGACACCCCCGACCCGGACTCCGCCCGCGACGAAGATGCCCGCGACGTTTCCCTCGACGAGTTGTCGGAGGACGATTACATCCCTTCCTACAAGACCAGGGTGAGCAACTGGGGAAAGGACCCCAAACCGGAGTACAATACCTTCTCGGTCAGGGAAAGTTTCTCCGACAGCCTTACGGACCAGCTCGGGTTCAGAAACCTTGACGAACGCAAACAAAAAATAGGAGAGTTCCTCATAGGCAGCCTCGACGGCGCCGGCTATCTGCGCAGAAGCATAAGCAATCTGGTGGACGACCTTGCCTTCCGTTTCGGAATCCAGGCCAGTGAAGAGGAGGTGGAGGATGTGCTCCATATCATACAGGGATTCGAACCGGCGGGAGTAGGCGCCAGGGATTTGCGCGAATGCCTTCTCATACAGCTCCGGGCGAAAGAGCAGACACCGGTCGTAGTAAATGCGACGCGGATTCTGGAAGACCAGTTCGAAGAGTTCTCCAACAGGCATATAGGCAGGGTAATGGCCAGGCTTTCCCTGAGCGAAAAGGAGATGAAGGACGCAATGATCTGCATCGGCAAGCTGAATCCCAAGCCGGGTGGCCAGATAGACGATTCCTATGCCGACCAGGCCCAGCAGATAGTGCCGGACTTCATCCTGCAACAGGACGGCGACGACATTTCTTTCACGATGCCCCGCTTCAACATCCCCGAACTCCGGGTGAACAGAAAATACGCGGAAATGATGGAGGCCGCCAAGAATTCCGACGACCGCGCCCAGAAGGAGGCGGTGGCGTTCGTAAAGCAGAAACTGGACTCCGCGAAGTGGTTCATCGAAGCCCTGAAGCAGCGCCAGAACACTTTGCAGAAGACTATGCAGGCGATCCTCGACTACCAGCACGACTATTTCGTGGACGGCGACGAGAGCAATCTCAAGCCGATGGTTCTCAAGGACATCGCCGCAATCACCAACTTCGACATAAGCACCATCTCCCGAGTGGTCAACAGCAAATACATCGAAACCCATTTCGGCATCAAGCCGCTCAAATATTTCTTCTCCGAAGGAATGGAGAACAGCGAGGGCGATTCGGTCTCCACGCGCGAGCTCAAGAAGGCTCTTCAGGAGTGCGTCGACGAGGAGGACAAGCGCAAGCCTCTCACCGACGAGCAGCTTGTCGTGGAGATGAACAAGCGCGGCTACAAGGTGGCCCGCCGCACGATAGCGAAATACCGCAATCAGCTTGGCATACCTCACGCCAGCTGGAGAAAAGACATTTAAGACCAAGCATATGAAAAGACTGATTCTGATAACCCTTGCGGCTCTCTTCCTGGCGCCTTCGTGCTGCGGAGGAGGGAAGTACGCCAACCGTGCAGAGGCCATAGCGGCCCAGATACACGACCCCCACTCCAAATATGTGGTGGTCATCTGCCATCGCGGCGACTGGCGCAACTGCCCCGAGAATTCCATCCCGGCCATCGAAAGCATCATCAGGATGGGCGCCGATATGATGGAGCTCGACCTCAAGATGACCGCCGACTCGGTGCTGGTGCTCTCCCACGACGGAGACGTGCGCCGCTGCACCAACTTCGACAAGGTTTTCAAGGACCAGCCGGGCAAGAGCCCCAAAATCTGCGACCTGACTTACGCTGAAATAAGGGAACTCAGGCTCAAGAGGGCGCACGGCGTCACCATCGACACCCTTCATATGCCGACGCTGCGCGAAGCCCTTCTCTGCTGCAAGGACCGCATCTGCGTGAACGTGGACCAGGGTTACGAATTCTACGACCAGGTGCTGGCCATCAGCGAGGAACTCGGAGTAACCGACCAGCTTCTCATAAAGAGCAAGAGGCCCATAGAGGTCGTGGCGGCCCACGAGGCGGCGCATCCGCACAATATGATGTATATGCCCATAGTGGACATCCAGAGGCCTTCGGGAAAGGCTCTTCTCAATTCCTACCTCGAGCAGGGAGTCGTTCCTCTCGCATATGAGGTGTGCTGGCACGACAGCGGAGACGGAGCTTTCGCCGAAGCGAGCGACAGGATTCTCCGCCAGGGCTCCAAGATATGGGTCAACACCATTTGGGCCAACCTCTGCGGTGGCGACGGCAACGACGACGATGCCGCCTTCCGCGAGAAAGACCCCGGAACGGTCTACCAGCAGTACCTCGACGCGGGCGTGTCGATGATCCAGACCGACCGTCCCGCCCTGCTCATCCCCTGGCTGGAAAAGAAGGGACGCCACACTTTGAAGTATTAGTTTTATGGAGAATATAAAATGCCTCATCATCGGCGGAGGCCCCGCAGGTTATACCGCCGCAATCTACGCTTCCCGCGCGGGACTGGCTCCGGTGCTCTATGAAGGACCGGAACCCGGCGGACAGCTTACCACGACCACCCTCATCGAGAATTTCCCCGGTTTCCCCAAGCCGGTCGATCCCTATACCCTCACGGGGGCGATGCGCGAGCAGGCTCTCGCTATGGGGGCGGACATCCGCAAGGGCATCGTGACTGAAGCGGACCTCTCGGAGAGGCCCTTCAAACTCAAGCTAGACGGCGGCGAAGAACTCTCCGCGGAGGCTCTGATCATCGCGACCGGAGCGACTGCGAAGTATCTCGGCCTTCCTTCCGAGCGCAAATTCCGCGGAATGGGCGTGAGCGCCTGCGCCACCTGCGACGGATTCTTCTATCGCAAGAAGACCGTGGCCGTGGTCGGCGGGGGAGACACTGCCTGCGAAGAGGCGACCTATCTTTCCGGCCTGGCAGCGAAGGTCTATATGATCGTGCGCCGCGACGTTTTCCGCGCATCCGAGGCTATGCAGCGCCGTGTGCTGGAGAATCCCAAGATCGAGGTCCTGTGGAACTGCAACACGCAGGAAGTGCTCGGCGACGAGAGCGGAGTGACGGGCGTGAGGCTCGTGCGCAAGGATGGCGAGGTTTTTGATATAGCAGTGGACGGCTTCTTCCTGGCGATAGGCCATCACCCCAATTCCGACCTGTTCAAGCAGTGGGTTGATGTGGATGAGAACGGCTATATCGTCACCTCCGGCGCGAGTTCGCACACCAACGTGAAAGGCGTGTTCGCGGCAGGGGACGTGCAGGACCCGCGTTACCGTCAGGCCATCACGGCCGCGGCTTCGGGCTGCAGGGCCGCCATCGACGCAGAAAAATTTTTGAAATCGGAATGAGAACAGCTAAAATACTCCTCGCTTTCGGCATCGGCGCCTGCCTGATGCTCTCCGGCTGCAAGTCGCAGTACGAGAAGCTCCTGGAAGGCAACGACTCCGAGGCGAAATACAAGGCGGCGTTCGAATACTTCAACAAGGGCAAGTTCAAGAAGTCCGCGGACCTCTTCGAGTCGCTTTCCGTCATCTCCACGGGAACGATGCGCGACGATACCGTGCAGTTCTACTGGGGAATGAGCAATTACCGCTACAAGGATTACTACACGGCGGAGACGAACTTCAAGAACTTCGTGGCGAAGTTCCCCCGCAGCAGCTTCACCGAGGAGGCGAGCTTCCTGCGCATCGACTGCCTCTACAGGGCAACGCTGCGCTACGAACTCGACCAGTCGCCGACCTATTCGGCCATAGTGGCAATAAACGAGTACAAGATGGCGTATCCGGAGACGGTGCACCGCGACGTATGCGACCGCATCCTTCTCGAACTGAGGGAAAGGCTCGACACGAAGGCCTACCAGAACGCCTACATATATTATAAGATGGAGGATTACAAGGCCGCCCGCGTGGCCCTCAAGAACGTGCTGAAGGACAACTCCGACAATATGCACCGCGAGGAGATCCTCTATTATACGGCGATGGCGTCGTACAAATACGCCGATATGAGCATCCCTTCCAAGCAGAAGGAGCGCTATATGCTCTTCGTCGACGACTACTTCAATTTCATCGGCGAGTACCCCGATTCCCCGAAGCGCAAGGAACTGGAGCGCCTGTACAAAAAGGCGAAAGAAAAAATTTGAAACTTTCGCGAACCCCTGTCAAGTAAAATAAGTATGGAAAAGAAAATACCTACCAACACCATTACGAGGGATGTGAAGCATCTCTCCGAACCCACGGGCAATATCTACGAGACCGTGGTGATCCTCTCCAAGAGGGCGAACCAGATAGCTCTGGAAGAAAAGAAGGAACTTGCGAAGAAGCTCGAGGACTTCCGCGGCGAACGCGATACCAAGGAAGAGGTTTTCGAGAACAAGGAGCAGATAGAGATCTCCAAGTACTACGAGCGCCAGCCCAAGCCGGACCTCGTGGCGATTGCGGAATTCGAAGAAGGGGAACTTTACTACAAGAAGGCGAACAGCGAAGACATCTTAAAGTAGCTTCGCCGTGCTTCGCAGCCTCCATATCGAGAATTATGTGCTGATAGACTCTCTGGATATCGATTTTCCGGAGGGTCTCAGCATTATTACGGGCCGCACCGGAGCGGGGAAAAGCATCCTGCTCGGGGCGCTTGGCCTGCTTCTCGGCGCAAAGGCCGATGCCGACGCGGTTTCCGCGGGGGCGTCTTCCTGCGTGGTGGAGGGCGAATTCGACAGCCCCGAAGACCTGAAGGACCTGCTCGAGGAAGCGGGTGCCGAATGGGATGCGGACGGGCTGATAATCAGGCGGGTGATTCCCGCCTCGGGACGTTCCCGTTCCTTCGTCAACGACTGTCCCGTGCAGGCCGCCGTGCTCTCGGATCTCGCCGAGCGCCTGGTTGACATCCATTCCCAGGACCAGACGCGCCTGCTTCGCGACCGCGCTTTCCAGCTTTCGGTGCTCGACCATTTCGCCGGCATCTCCGGAAAAGTGCGTGAATGCGCAGGACTGTGGAAGGAGATCCTTTCCCTAAAGGCGGAAATATCCCGCCTGAAGGAGCGTATCGACAGCCTCCAGGGAGAAGCCGACTACAATACGGCCCAGTACGAGCAGCTTGCGCAGGCGAACCTTGTTCCCGGCGAACTCGAGGAACTGGAGGCCGAGCAGAAGCAGCTTGCCCACGCGGAAGCCATCAAGGAGGCGTTCGCCGCCGCCCAAAACGCTTTCGCCCCGGACGAGATGCCTTCCATAGACGTTTCGCTCAAGGAAGCGACGCGCCAGCTCGAGAAGGCTGCTGCTTTCGTTCCCGGGATGGACGGGCTTGCCGAGCGCATACGTTCCGCCCGCATCGAACTTGAAGACATCCGCGAGAGCATCGAGCAGGCGGATGCGAAAGTCAATCTGTCGGAGGATCGCCTGAACGAAGTCGAAGGCCGTATCTCGCTGTTGTACAGCCTGATGCAGAAGCATCGCTGCGCCAGCGTCGAGGAACTCATAGAGAAGAGGGACGCTTTCGGACAGGCGCTGTTCGACGGCGGAGCGCTTCAGGAGAAGCTCGATGAACTCGCCGCCCGCCGCACTAAAGCGGAAGAAGCCCACAGGGCCCTCTGCGCGGAAATAGGCAAAGCACGGAAGGACGCGGCTCCGGCTTTCGCAAACGACATACTCTCCACCCTCCGTTTCCTGGAACTCGACAGGGCCGTGTTCTCGGTGAACATCGAGCCTGCGGAACCCGGGGCGAACGGCTCCGACAGCGTCTGGTTCGCGTTCTCGGCTACCGGAGCGAACCCAGTTGACCTCGCGAAATGCGCCTCCGGCGGCGAAGTCTCCCGCATTATGCTGAGTCTCAAGGCGATGCTGGCGCGTTTTACCGGCATGCCTACGATGATATTCGACGAAATCGACACCGGCGTGTCCGGCAGCGCAGCCGACAGGATGGGCGCCACCATCTGCAGGATGGGGGAGGATATGCAGGTCATCGCAATAACCCATCTGCCCCAGGTCGCGGCCAAGGGCAACGCCCATTTCGTGGTGAGCAAGAGCGACGACGGCGACAAGGCCGTTTCGGGCATCAGGCGCATCGGGGGCGAGGAAAGGGTGCAGGAAATCGCGCGTCTTCTTTCCGGCGCGAGCATAACTCCCGAGGCCGTGGCGAACGCCCGAAGCCTTCTCGGAGAGAAATAATCGGAATTACTTTATTACAAGCTTGAAATCCGGCGTGTAGACCACCCGAATGACGGATGCGTTCACCTGTCCGGCGCCGTCGAAGGGCTTGAAGCGGAAGCTCGTCTGAAGTCCGGAAGCGGGGTAGTCGCAGAGTTTCTTCGCCCACTGCTTTCCGTAAGTGCTGCAGATGCCGGCGAAATAGTTCACCACGTCGTATCCGTGCAGCGCGAACTGGCCGGGTTCGGAATTGAACAGGGCCCTGTAGGCGAGCACTGTCTTCTTGCATTCGTCGTTGCCGTAATCGGTGAAATAGGTGGCGCAGAGATGCGTGTTGACGTTATGCAGATTCTCGGGCTCGATGGTGGAGAAGCGGGAAACGCGGGAAGGCGCGTAGAGCGCTACCTCGTAATGCTTGTATACCATCAGATTGACGTTTCGGATGGCATCGTTGATGAACGACTCGTCCTCGGAGGCGATAAGGTAGCGGGTGGTGCTGCCTTCCTTCGCGGCGTGGGCCATAAAGGCTGTCTGGATCTCGAGACCTTCGAGAAGCGCGTACGCTATAGTATGGAACTTGCGGCCGCTGGCCTTGAGCACGTCAACGAGCGCGGCGTTGGCGGGGGAGAGGGGCTTGTCCTTCTCGCGGATCAGCACGAGGGTGTCGCCCGGAGCCATCTCCGAAAGCGCCCATCTGGCGGCCTCTTCATTCTGGACGCTCACGGGCGAAGGTGCCTGCACGAGGCGCCATTCCCTTGCATAAGCCGCATTCTTGGGTTCGAGGGGCGAAACCAGATATTTGTCGTGGGGAAGATGCTTGAGAATCTTCTTGGTATCCGCGGTGTCGGTGGGGCCGATTATCACGTCGAATTCGGAGAGCGCCCTTGTGGAGAGGTTTGCTCCGGGATCCTTGCAGTCGATTGCCGTAATGGTCAGAGGCTTGCCGCTCTCGCCGTATTTCTTTGCGGCAAGAAGGGCGCCGCAATAGAAGTCGAGGCAGTTTTCGCGGGCTCTTCCGCCTGCGGAGAAGGGGAGTATGAGGGCGATGCTGACCGTCTGGGGGATTTCAAGGGTGAATTCCTGGTCCTGTGCCGGAACCGCTTTCGTCTCCTCGGGCGCCGGCTGGGGAGCCGTGCCGGGGAAGAGCGTCCTGCTGTCGCCGCTCACCTCGCCTTCGAGTTTGGCGGGCGCCTGCTTCTTCTCGACGGGAATGAAAATCACCTGCCCCGTCTTGAGTCCCTCGCTTTCGAGGTTGAGGTTCTTGTTGGCGTCGTAGATGTCCTGCACGCCGACTCCGTAGACCCTTGCAATGGAAAACAGCGTCTGCTTCTCCTGCACGACGTGGGCGTAGAAGTACTCTCCGTTCACGCGGACCTTGTCCTGCGACACCTTTATTTCGGGCACCACGTACTCCTGCGCGTACGCAGAAAGCAGCGATGCGGCCAGGAAAAGTATGGATAGCAGTCGTTTCATTGCAATCCCAAAGATACGAATTTATTTGTAGAAATTCTTCCGGAAAGCCTCGAATTCGCCCTCGCCAAGCACGCACCTTCTCCACCAGGCGTACAGGAATCCGCTGCCGTAGCCGATCAGCTGCACGAAGGCCGCCGCGACGGAAAGAATGCCGATCTGAATGCTGCCGTCGTTGCTGAATGCGGAATCCAGCAGTACCAGAAGCGCATACAGCGCTATGAGGGAGGGAAGCCAGGGGAAGAAAGGCGAACCGAGTATGAGGAGGGCGCATCCCACGGTGAACGCCGCGGGCAGAACATGAACCGCCTTGAGCGAGCCCGGGTGGCGCTTCTGCAGGTTGATGCGGGCGATGCCGCTGTTGAAGACCTGGCGGAAGAATTTCCTGAGGTCGGTGCGGCGCTTGTGCCATACCCACGCCTCGGGGAAGAGACGGCAGGAATACCCTGCCTCGAAGATGCGGATGCTCAGGTCGATATCTTCGCCGAAACGCATTTCGCTGAATCCTCCGAGAGCCTCGAAAACCTCGCGCCTGATGCCCATATTGTAGCTTCGCGGGTAGAACTTGTCGAGACTTGCCTTGCTTCCGCGGATGCCGCCCGTGGTGAAAAAGGAGGTCATGGAGTAGCTGATGGCCTTCTGCACCGGGGTGAAGGAAGGATGGCTGCGGTCGGGGCCTCCGAAAGCGTCGCAGGGGTTCGCGTCGAGTTCGGCCGAAATGGCGGAGAACCAGTTCTGCGGAACCGTGACGTCGGAGTCGAGTATTAGCAGATAATCGCCCGAGGCCCGGGCTGCGCCGAAGTTGCGGCTCTGCCCGGGTCCCGAATTTTCCTTTGCGAGATATTTGATGTCGAGTTTGCCGGAATGGCGTTCGGCTACGTCCCTGCAGGGAAGCGTCGAGCCGTCCTCGACTATGAGAACTTCGAAATCATTTTCCGGACAGGCCTCGAGGCTCGAAAGCAACTCGTCGACTTCGTCCGGCCGGTTGAACACCGGAACGATTACGGAGTACCTCATTTGGAGGAATTCTTCTCCTTTACGTATTTGGCGTTGAGGCCTTCGAGAAGAAGGTCGGTGATGTCGAGCTCGGGATCACCGCAGGCCACGGGAGCGGGAAGGATTCCGCCCTGGGTGGTGAGGATGAGAGCGAACTGATGCTCCTCGTTGAATTCCTTGAGGTAGCTTGCGATGGCATCGGCGATGTTGTTCATCATAACCTGCTGCTCCTCGGCAGCTTCCTGCTGCTTCTGGGCCGCATACTGCTGGAAATCCTGCTGCTTCTTCTGCAGGGTCGCGCTCTGGGCTTCAGCGGTGGAACGGGTCATAAGGCCCTTGTCGACCTTGTCCTGGAAAGCCTTGATGTCCTTCTCCAGTTTGCTGCCGCGGCGGTTCACTTCCTGCGAGAGGCTGTTCACCTTGGTTTCCACGACGGAACGGAGATCGTTGGCCATATCATATTCCTCGAGCACGCGGTCGAGGTTGAAATATACGATGGAGCCCTTCTCGGGACCTGCCTTGACTTCGGAAGCTTCGGCGTTGGCGCCTTCTTCGGCTTTCTTCAATTGTTTGCAAGAAATGGCGAGCACGCCGAGGACGGCAATGCTGAGCAATAAAGCGATGCGTTTCATATTCGTTCTGTAGTTGTAATAGATTGCAAAAATAACAAATAATTCAGTTCCTCAAAAATCGGGCCGTCAAACAAGGCAGGCCCTGTAGGCGGCTATGGTCTTTTCGAGTCCCATATACAGGGCGTCGCAGATTATGGCATGTCCGATGGAAACTTCGTCCGTCCAGGGGATGGTCTTTACGAAATACGCGAGATTCTGAAGGTTGAGGTCGTGTCCCGCATTGAGCCCGAGCCCGGATTCCCTCGCGGCGACGGCTGTCGCAAGATAGGGGGCGATGGCTTTTTCGGGGCCTGCGGCGTACTGGGCGCTGTATGCTTCGGTATAGAGTTCCACCCGGTCGGCTCCGCAAGCCTTTGCGGCAACGGCCATTTCGGGAACGGGGTCTATGAAGATGGAAACGCGTATGCCCTTGCTATGGAAGAGGGAGCACATCTGCGTAAGGAATTCGCGGTTTCGGACCGTGTCCCAGCCGGCGTTGGAGGTTATTGCGTCGTGGGCGTCGGGAACCAGCGTCACCTGGTCGGGGACAACTTCCAGCACAAGTTCCCGGAAGGACTCGATGGGGTTGCCCTCGATGTTGAATTCGGTGGAGACAAGAGGCCGGATCGTGCGGACGTCGCTGTAGCGGATATGCCTTTCGTCCGGACGGGGATGCACGGTGATGCCCTGCGCCCCGAAGCGCTCGCAGTCGAGCGCCGCCTTCGTCACGTCGGGAAGATTCCCGCCGCGGGCGTTGCGCAGTGTAGCGATCTTGTTGATATTGACGCTCAGTTTAGTCATATCCGTGCAAAAATACGAAGAAAATGCGTATCTTGCGATATGAAAAAGATAATCGTCCTTTGTTTTGCCGCGTCATTGTTTTTTGCAGGCGCTTTTTCATCGAATGCGGCCACTCACAGGCTGCTTTCTCCCGATGGCAAGATAGAAATCCGCACCGAGGTCGGAAAGACCGTCACCAACAGCGTCTACGTCGACGGAACGCAGGTGCTGGCCCCTTCGGAACTGTCCCTTTCGCTTGCCGACGGAACCGTTTGGGGCAAGGGCTCCAAATTCCTGAAAAAGAAGGCCGTCAAAGCAGACAGGACCGTCGAGACCGCCTTCTATAAGAAGTCGAAAGTCCGCAACCATTACAACGGACTCATACTCAGCTTCAAGGGCTTCGATATCGAGCTTCGCGCCTACGACGAGGGTGTCGCCTGGCGTTTCGTGTCGACGACCGCAAAGGAAGTGACGGTGAAGTCCGAAAAGGCCGAATTCAATTTCCCCGACGACTACAAGGCCTGGATTCCCTACGTCAAACCGGACAAGGAAGGCGCGCTGGGCGAAGCGCAGTTCCGGAACTCGTTCGAGAACATCTACTCCAAGTCGAAGGTGTCGGAGTGGGAGAAGGGCCGCCTGGCTTTCCTGCCCATTCTTTTCGATGCCGGCGTAGCCAAACTCTGCATAACCGAATCGGACCTTCTGAACTATCCCGGAATGTACCTTGAAGGGGATGGCGGAAAGACTCTCAGGGGCGTTTTCGCGCAGTATCCCGACGCTGTCGAGCAGGGAGGCCACAGCAATATAATGCTCCTCCGCAAGAGCCGCAAGGATTTCATAGCGAAGCTGCCCGCCAAGGCGTCGATGCCCTGGAGACTGGTGGGCGTGGCCCGCGAGGATACGGACCTGCTTGCCAGCGACCTGGTTTTCAATACCGCGACTCCCGCGGCGGATGTCGACTGGAGCTGGGTGAAGCCCGGTCTGGTGGCCTGGGACTGGTGGAACGACTGGAACCTTTTCGGCGTGGATTTCAAAGCCGGAATCAATACCAGAACCTACAAGTATTACATCGATTTCGCCTCGAAATTCGGCATCCCTTACGTGATTCTGGACGAGGGCTGGTCGGTGCATATGGAGGCGGACCTCTTCCAGGTGGTGCCTGAGCTCGATCTTCCGCATCTTGCGAAATACGCTGCCGAAAAGGGCGTGGGGCTGGTTCTCTGGGCCGGCTACTATGCCTTCGACAGGGATATGGAGAATGTCTGCCGCCACTACGCCGAGATGGGCATCAAAGGCTTCAAGGTGGACTTCATGAACTACGACGACCAGGCGATGGTGGACTTCTACCGCCGCGCCGCCGAGACCACGGCGAAGTATCGTCTCTTCCTCGATTTTCACGGCGCCTTCAAGCCTTCCGGCCTCACCCGCACCTATCCCAACGTCCTCAATTTCGAAGGTGTCTCCGGCCTGGAGCAGATGAAGTGGAAAGAGGATCTCTGCCAGCCCGAATACGACGTCACCATTCCTTATATAAGGATGTTCGCGGGCCCTATGGACTACACTCAGGGCGCGATGCTCAATGGCGGCAGAAACGATTACCGTCCCAATTGGGAACAGCCAATGAGCCAGGGTTCGCGCTGCCACCAGATTGCGGAGTACGTCATCTTCGACGCTCCTTTCGGAATGCTCTGCGACAGTCCTTCCCTCTATCTTAAAGAAGAGGAGTGCACCCGCTTCATCGCGGCGATGCCCACGGTATGGGACGAGGTCGTTCCTCTTTGCGGGAAAGTCGGCGAAAGCGTGGCGGTCGCGAAGCGCAGTGGCGAAGCCTGGTACATCGGCGCAACCACCAACTGGGATGCCCGTGAAATGGATTTGAAGCTGGATTTCCTGCCCGAAGGGAACTGGACGGCAACGGTGTTCAAGGATGGCCCCAACGCAGAAAAACTGCACGCGGACTATGCGGTCGAAAAGCTGTCCGTCAAGGCTTCGGACACCATCAAGGCCAGCCTCGTTTCAGGCGGCGGCTGGGTGGCGAAACTCAGTCGGTAAAGACTCATAGGAATAAGAAAAAGCCCGGGCGGACGTCCGGGCTTTTTCTTTTATTTTCCGAGTTTCTCGTAATAGGGGAGACGCTCCAGCGGAACGTTCTGCAACTTGAGGACCCTGGGACCCCTGAAGGTCTTGCCGAGATCGTCGCGCCATTTGCCCTTCGGGAGATAGACGGTCTGCGAGTCGTCCTCGCTGAGGACCGGCGCCACGATGTATTTCGGGCCCAGCATATACTGGCTGGTGACGTGCTCGTAGCCACATCCCGGGTACTCGTATTCCATGCTGCGCATGATGGGTTCGCCGGTGCTGGAAGCGTGGTGGACCTGCTCCATTATGTAGGGACCGAAACTCACGTGGAGTTCGGCGTACTTGCGGCAGATTTCGCACTCCTCGGGAGTGAGGACGCGCCAGGGGGCGGCGCTGAACTGCATCATCGGCATCAGGGCCTGCAGTTGGCAGGAACGGATGAAGAGCTTGTGCGAGAAGCTGTTGCCCGGTTCGTAACTGCCGGCAAGGCCTCCTCCAATCATGTCCGCGAAAACATAAGGACAGCCCAAAAGGCCGGAAACGAGGAGGTCGGGAATGATCGCCCTGGTCGCTTCCCAGCTGTGGCCGACGTCGTAGTGGCGCACGACTATGGGAAGTCCTCCGGGATTGTAGGCGGCTCGGTATTCGTTATAGGGGAAGGATTCCCCGACCCGGGCGTAGGCGTGGCCGAAGTCGGCGGGAGTCATCCAGGGCTCGCTGAACAGGGCGTTGCCGCGGAAGTATTCGGGGTCGCCACCGTCGAACTTGAAGCCTTCGAAACCGAAGCGCTTCGCGAAATCCTTGAGCTCGTCGGTAAACTTCTGCCTGATCGCGGGGGCGGTGAGGTCCATCGTCACGCTGATGCCGTTCCACCACCATACGAGGGCGGCGTCGTGCTTGGGATTGTCCTTGCTGCGAACGAGTATGTTCTGGGCCTCGGGCTTGTAGCTTACATATTCCGGACGGCTGTCCGCCGAGAGGAAATATGCCACCCACAGCACGCCCTTGTAGCCGTAGCCGCTTATCTTGTCGAAGAGATGCCTGGCGTCGGGGAAGGTTTCCGGATTGAAGTCGCGGCGGCCGTGGTAGCGCTGCCATCCTCCGTCTATCATAACCACTCCGCAGGGGAAACCGCTGTCGTGGAGAGCGTCCACGAACTTTTCGGCGTTCTCCTGGTTGATGCCCAGCACCACTGTCTCTATCCAGTTGTTGAACTGGGGCTTGGTGAACATCAGTTCCGCCGGCTCGCGACCGTCGAAGGGGAAGTGCGCCGCGCAGACGGCCTTATAGGCATCTTTCAGCGTCTTTCCTGCCTCCACCGCCTCTATCTTCTCGAACCTGGACTCTATATGCAGGGCGCCGTTCTTGAAGCTGAAGGCGAAGGGATGGCTTCCCCAGACATAGCGGCCCTTGCTGGAGAGCAGCACGGGCGCGCTGACGCTCTTGACGCTCATCTCCGCGAGGTCGAAGGGCTTGTCCGAGGGCGCCGGAAGCTCCTTGTCGTCGATATAGTAGTTGTCGGAAGCGCAGAAGTCGGTGAAAGGCTGGGCGTATCCCTTGTTCACAACGGCTCCCCACCAGTACTCGCCTTCGAGGGGAGCAATGTCAGTCGTGTAAAGGTTCTGGGCCCCGAGTGCGAACGGCATCAGGGCGAAAAGCAATATTAAACGAAGTCGCATACGCAAAGATACTACTTTTTTAAGAAAGTAGGAGTTGAGATTATTCGGAATAAAGTGCTATATTTGTAGGCTATAATAATGAAAGCGGCATATTACATAAAGAAAGAAGCGCTTAAGGGCGACGAAAGGGTGGAATCCCTGCTCGGGACTCTGCGCGGCGCGGGAGTCGAAATCTATGAACTCCGCCTCCGCGAAGACATCCGGCCCGGGACCGACTTGCTTTTGAGCTTCGGCGGCGACGGAACCTTCCTGAGCGCGGCCCACAGGGTGGCCGACGCGGGCATCCCAATTCTCGGGGTGAACCTCGGGCGCCTCGGCTTCCTTTCTTCCCTCCGCATCGAAGAAGTCGCGGACCATATCATAGCCGGCGACTACAGGATAAAGGAACGCACCATGCTGGAAGTCAAGGTGCAGGGCGACGCGATAAAGGATTTCTGGCCCTACGCGGTGAACGAGGCCAGCCTGTTCCGCAGCGACGCCGAAACCCTCGGAATAGAAGTATCCATCGACGGAACTGAGCTGCCGGTCTACTGGGCCGACGGCCTTCTGGTTTCCACCAGCGTCGGCAGCACGGCCTACAGCCTCAGCGCGGGCGGTCCCATCTGCCTTCCCGCCGCGAGCGTGCTCCTTCTGACCCCGGTCGCGCCGCACAACCTCAATCTCCGCCCCGTGGTGGCGCCTTCCGACTCCGTGATAAGGCTCAAGGCCCGTTCCCGTTGCGGAAAGGCTGTGCTTTCGGTGGACAACCGCAACTACGCCATCCCCGCCGGAGTGGAGGTGGAGATCCGCAGGGCGCCCTTCAAGCTGAAGAAGGTGTACCTGGAAGACGACAATTTCATCGAAGCCCTCAAGGACCGTCTGTTCTGGGGCCAGGATGTAAGAAATACAGTCGAATGATGAACAAACCGTCCAAGATACCCGTACACGTGTCCATCATAATGGACGGCAACGGCCGCTGGGCCGCCGAGAGGGGCAAACCGAGGGTGTTCGGCCACGCCGAAGGTGTGGAGAGCGTCCGCGCCGTCACGGAGGCCTGCGCCGAACTCGGGGTGAAGTACCTTTCCCTCTTCGCTTTTTCGGAAGAGAACTGGGGCAGGCCCGAAGACGAGGTCTCCACGCTGATGAAGCTGATGGCCAAGTCGATGCAGAACGAGTACGACACCCTGATGCGCAACGACGTGCGCTTTATGGTGCTCGGCAACAGGGCAAGGCTCGACCCCGCGCTGGACAAGGGCATCTCGGAACTGGAGAAGGCCACAGCCGGCAACAAGGGGCTCACTATGATAGTGATGCTCAGCTACAGCGGCAAGTGGGACATCCTCCAGGCGGCGAAGCGTATGGCCGAGGCCGGGGCGGACGATCTGGAGCCCTTCCTCGTGACCGCGGGCATCCCCGATCCGGACGTAATCATCCGCACTTCGGGCGAAAAACGCATCAGCAATTATTTTTTGTGGCAGGCGGCTTATTCGGAATTTGTGTTCACCGATACGCTTTGGCCTGATTTTAGAAAGGAAAGCCTTTGCGCCGCCCTCGAAGAGTACGCTTCGCGGGACAGGCGCTTCGGCAAAGTAGAAGAGAAACAGAATGTTATTTAGAAGGCTGGCAATAGTTATAACCGCCATCTTGTTTGCGGGCCCCCTGTTCGCTCAGGAGTCCGGCGTGGAGGTGGATTACAACAGGCCCAGGAAATATGTCCTCGGCGGCATCCGCGTCGACGGCAACAACTATTTCAGCGCCCAGCAGATAATCCAGATAACCGGCCTTCGTGAAGGGATGGACATCACCGTCCCCAGTGAAGAAGTGAACGCGGTCGTGCGCAGGCTTTGGCTGCAGCGCTACTTCGAAGACGTTTCGATGAACATAGACAAGGTCGAAGGCGACAAGGTGTGGTTCGTGGTGAAGGTCGTGGAGAGGCCCCGCGTGTCGCGCTGGGATTTCAGCGGCGTGCGCTCCGGCGAACGCAAGGACCTGCAGGAACGCCTGAAGCTGCGCAGGGGAGGAGAGTACTCCGACTATGTGGCCAAGACTTCTTCCGACATCATCAAGCGCTACTTCGCGGAGAAGGGCTTCCTGGAGTGCAAGGTGACTCCCGAGGTGAAGGCCGACTCCGTCATCCGTTCCGCGGTGCGCGTCACTTTCGCGGTGGAGCGGGGCGAGAAGGTCAAGGTGCAGCAGATCAACTTCATCGGCGAGAAGTCCCTCAAGGACTACAAGCTCGCCCGCAGCATGAAGAAGACCAAGTCCAAGAAATTCTACAACTTCTTCCATACCAAGAAGTTCAACGAGAAGGAATATCCCAACGACAAGAAAACGCTCATCAGCGCCTTCAACGAGGCCGGCTACCGCGATGCCAGGCTGGTGCGCGACAGCATCTACTACATCAAGCCGGGACGCCTCGCCATAGACCTGGTGATCGACCAGGGCGACAAATACTACTTCCGCGACATCTCCTGGACGGGCAACTCGGTGTATTCGACCGACGCGCTGAACGGCATCCTCTCCATATCGAAGGGTGACGTCTACGACGTGGTGTCGATGGAGAAGCGCCTCTACGGCGGCGGCAAGCAGAGCGACTACGACATCTCCAAGCTCTACCGCGACAACGGATATCTCTTCTTCAACGTCACTCCGGTCGAGACCAATATCCAGAACGACTCGGTGGACGTGGAGATGCGCATTTCCGAAGGAAAGCAGGCGACGCTGAACAACATCATAATAAACGGCAACGACCTTACGAACGAGAAGGTCGTGCGTCGCCAGCTCTTCACCAGGCCGGGCTATCTCTTCAGCCAGAGCGACTTTGAGCGTTCCATACGTGAAATCGCATCGCTCGGGCAGTTCGACGCGGAATCCATCACCCAGCAGGGCGGCTATTCGATAGTGCCGAACCAGATAAACAATACGGTGGACATCGTCTACAACGTCACCGAGAAGCCTTCGAGCCAGTTGGAACTCTCCGGAGGATGGGGCGGACGTACCTTCGTCGCCACCGCCGGCGTGAGCTTCAACAACTTCAGCACCCACCGCTTCTTCGAAAAGGGCGCCTGGAGGCCCGTGCCTCTTGGAGACGCGCAGAACCTTTCGTTCCGCTTCCAGACTAACGGAACCTACTACACCGCCGTGTCCGCCAACTTCATGGAGCCCTGGCTGACCGGCAAGAAGCCCACGTCCCTCAGCCTTTCGGCATACTACACCAGGCAGACGAACTCCAACACCTATCTGTACATATTCAGCCACGACAGGATGATGGAGGTGTACGGCGTGTCGGCATCGCTGGGCCACCGTCTGAAATGGCCCGACAACTACCACGTCCTGTACTACGGCCTCAGCTGGCAGACTTACAAGCTCACCAACTGGTACTCCGGATACTTCCTCTTCGACGACGGCAAGAGCCACAACCTGAGCGCGTCCATAACGCTGAGCCGCAATTCCACGGACCAGCAGATATATCCCCGCCAGGGCTCGGAGTTCACCACTTCGCTGCAGTTCACGCCTCCTTATTCCATACTTCGCACACATACGTTCAGGAACGGAAAGAGGGTGCCCGTGGGCAGCTGGAGGGACATCGACTACAACGCGACCTATACCGACGGCAACGGAAGCATCAAGAACGAATGGAGTTCGGCCGACCGTTACAAGTGGATCGAATACTACAAGCTGAAGTTCACGGCTGCGAACTACACCAAGCTCATCGGGGACCTCGTCCTTATGACCAAGTTCCAGTTCGGCTATCTCGGCTACTACAACAAGAACTGGGGCTATTCCCCGTTCGAGAACTTCCTCGTCGGCGGCGACGGAATGTCCGGCTACACCCGCTACGGTTCCGACATCATCCCTCTGCGAGGCTACGAGAACTACTCGCTCACTCCTTACGTGCAGACGAGCTACAACTATAACGGCTACGCTTACGCGGGCAACGTCTTCGACAAGTTCACCGTGGAACTCCGCTATCCTCTCATACTCCAGCCGTCCTCCACGATCTTCGGCCTCCTCTTCGCCGAAGGAGGAAACTGCTGGTCGGGCCTCAAGGAGTTCAACCCCTTCCAGATCAAGCGCAGCGCCGGTGTCGGCGTGAGGGTGTTCCTCCCGATGATCGGTCTGCTCGGCATCGACTGGGGCTACGGTTTCGACGACGCAACTTACGGCAAGAGCCAGTTCCATTTCATCATAGGACAGCAATTCTAGAAACAAATCAAAACAGTATGAATATGAAAAAGATTCTCACATTCGCGGTGGTCGCGCTCTTCGGAGCGGCTGCTTTCGCACAGCCCAAATTCGCGCACGTGAATTTCACCGAACTCGTGCAGCTGATGCCCGAGGCCGACCAGGCACGTGCTACCATGGCCGCTTCCAGCAAAGAAGCCCAGGACACCTACCAGAGCATGGTGGAAGAGTTCCAGAACAAGTACAGCCAGTATCAGCAGAAGGCTTCGACCTGGACCGGCGCCATCAAGGAAAGCAAGGAACGCGAGCTCACCGAGATCCAGCAGCGCATCCAGGAATTCCAGCAGAATGTACAACAGGAACTCCAGGAGCAGCAGGAGAAGCTGATGGCCCCGCTCTACACCAAGGCAAGGGAGACCGTCGAGAAGCTCGCCAAGGAAGGCGGCTTCGTGTTCGTCTTCGACAAGACTTCGGTTCTCTATCTCGACGAGGCGCAGTGCAAGGACCTCACTCCCGAAGCGCGCAAGCTCCTCGGCATAGCCGACGACCGCACTCTCGAATCTCTCCAGGCAGAGCTTCAGGCACAGGCACAACAGCAGCAGGCACAGTAATATGGACCATAGGATAATCGACGTCCCCGACGTCGTAATTCGGTTCGCAGGCGACTCGGGCGACGGAATGCAGCTCGCCGGGTCGCTGTTCGCGGATATGTCGGCCATCTACGGCAACGGCCTGTCCACCTTCCCGGACTATCCCGCCGAGATACGCGCGCCCCACGGCACCGTATCCGGCGTTTCCGGTTTTCAGGTGCACATCGGCGGCGACAGCGTTTCCACTCCGGGCGATTTCTGCGACCTGCTGGTCGCGATGAATCCCGCGGCCCTGATGGCCAATGCCAAATGGTGCAAGCGCAATGCGATGATACTCGTGGACGCGGACGCCTTCGACGAGGCGGGCCTGCGCAAGGCGGGCTTCACTACGGACGATCCGTTCGCCGAACTCAAGGTGCAGGACCGCAACCTCATAGTCGCGCCCATCACCACCCTGACCGAAGAAAGCCTCAAGGATTCCGGCCTCGACAGAAAAGCCATTCTCAAGTGCAAGAACATGTTCACGCTGGGAATGGCCTGTTTCATTTATGACAGGCCCCTGGACTATATCTTCGACTATCTCGAACGCAAGTTCGCGAAGAAGCATCCCGAAGCCATAGCGCCCAACAGGAAGGTGCTGAACGACGGCTTCAACTACGCGGCCAACCTGCAGATGATTCCGGACACCTATCACGTGGCTCCGGCACATCCGAAGAAAGGCACATACCGCAACATCACCGGCAACCAGGCGACCGCGTGGGGACTTCTGGCCGCATCCGAGAAGAGCGGACTCCCGCTGTTCTGCGGCTCCTATCCCATCACGCCGGCAACCCAGATACTGGAGGAACTCGCCATCCACAAGAGTCTCGGCGCCAAGACGCTTCAGGCGGAGGACGAAATCGCGGGCATCTGCACCGCCATCGGCGCATCCTACGCCGGCAACCTTGCGGTTACCACGACTTCCGGCCCGGGCCTCTCGCTCAAGACCGAAGCCCTCGGCCTCGCTGTGATGGCGGAGCTGCCGCTTGTGGTAGTTGACGTGCAGCGCGCAGGCCCTTCCACCGGCATTCCGACAAAGACCGAGCAGACCGACCTGAATCAGGCCCTGTACGGACGCAACGGCGAATGCCCGATTCCCGTAATCGCGGCGCATTCTCCGGCGCACTGCTTCGACGCCGCATTCAACGCGGCCAAGATTGCTCTGGAGCACATGACTCCGGTACTGCTGCTCAGCGAGGGTTTCCTCGGCAACGGCAGCGAACCCTGGCTCATCCCTTCGATGAAGGATTATCCTGTCATCAAGCCCCCGTTCGCCAAGAGCCTTCCCGCAGACGGCAAGTTCCACCCCTTCGACCGCGACGAGAACTTCGTCCCCGAATGGGCGCTTCCCGGGCAGAAAGGCTTCGAGCACCGCGTCGGCGGTCTCGAGAAGAACCACAAGGGAGTGCTTTCCTCCGACCCGGCCAACCATCAGCTGATGGTGGACGAGCGCGAGGCTAAGGTGCAGAAGGTGGCCGACTTCATCCCCGAACTCGCAGTCGACGGCCCCTCGAAGGGCAAGCTTCTGGTAGTTGGCTGGGGCGGCACTTTCGGACACATCTTCTCCGCGGTGGAGGGACTTCGCGCCGAAGGCGTCGAGGTTTCCCGGACGCATTTCGATTACATCTATCCCGTACCCCGCAACACCGAAGATGTCCTGATGGGCTTCGAAAAGGTGCTGGTGTGCGAGCTCAACTCGGGACAGTTCGCCAATTATCTGCGCGGACTCTTCCCGAAGGCCAATATACTCAAGTTCGGCAAGGTTCAGGGCCAGCCCTTCCTCGTTTCCGAGCTTATGGACGCAATAAAGAAGGAGGCATAGTATGGCGACACTTTCTTTCAAGGATTTCAAGTCGGACCAGGAAGTACGCTGGTGCCCCGGTTGCGGGGACCACGCCGTCCTGGCGTCTTTGCAGAGGGCTCTCCCCAAGGTGAGCCAGGCCCTCTCTTATGAGAAGGAGCGCTATGTGGTGGTGTCCGGCATCGGATGCTCCTCCCGCCTTCCTTATTATATGGACACCTACGGTTTCCACAGCATCCACGGCCGCGCCACTGCAATCTCCACCGGCATCAAGGTGGCGAATCCATGGCTGACGGTGTGGCAGGCCTGCGGCGACGGCGACGCCCTCGCAATCGGAGGCAACCACTTCATCCACGCCATCAGGCGCAACATCGACATCAACATAATCCTCTTCAACAATCAGATATACGGCCTCACCAAGGGGCAGTATTCCCCGACTTCGAAGTTCGGAGCCATCACGAAGACCTCGCCCTACGGCACCGTGGAGCATCCTTTCAACCCCGGAAGCCTCGTGCTCGGGGCCAAGGGAACCTTCTTCGCGAGGAGCCTCGACATCGAACTCAAGCTCAACGAGGAGATAATGACCGCGGCCGCGCTTCACGACGGATGCTCGGTCATGGAGATGCTCACCAACTGCGTCATCTTCAACGACGGCGCTCACAAGCAGCTCTCCGACCCCGCCCTCAAGGAAGACAATACCATCATTCTCCGCCAGGGCGAAAGGATGATATTCGGCAAGAACCGCGACAAGGGACTCATCTATGACGGAAAGAAAATCCGCGTCGTCCATATCGGCGAAGGCGGATTCACCGAAGAGGACATCCTCGTCCACGATGCGCATACCGACAATATCGGCATCCATATGGCCCTCGCGGATATGAAGGGACCCGACTACCCGGTGGCGCTCGGAGTCATCCGAGACGTGCGCGACATCACTTATGACGACGGCGTGCGCGACCAGGTGAAGGAAGTAATGCAGAAATCAAAAATCCACAGCGTGGACGAACTGCTTCACAGCGGATCCACCTGGGAAGTAGAATAATCACACATAACACTATGAAAGTAACTAAGATAATGGCGGATCTCCAGGCCAAATATCCGGGAGAAAGCGAGTATCTGCAGGCAGTGCAGGAAGTTCTCGAAAGCATCGAGGATGTGTACAACGAGCATCCTGAATTCGAGAAGGCTAAAATAGTCGAACGCATGGTCGAGCCCGACCGCATCTTCACCTTCAGGGTAACCTGGGTGGACGACAGCGGCGAAGTGCGCACCAACCTCGGCTACAGGGTGCAGTTCAACAGCGCCATCGGTCCTTACAAGGGAGGCCTCCGTTTCCATCGCAAGGTCACCCCTTCGATGCTCAAGTTCCTCGGTTTCGAGCAGACTTTCAAGAATGCCCTCACCACCCTTCCTATGGGCGGAGCAAAGGGAGGAAGCGATTTCGACCCGGTAGGGAAGTCCGATGCGGAGATCATGCGTTTCTGCCAGGCCTTCATGCTCGAGCTCTGGAATTGCATAGGTCCCGACCAGGACGTTCCTGCGGGAGACGTCGGAGTGGGCGGCCGTGAAATCGGCTACCTCGACGGAATGTACCGCAAGCTCGCCCGCGAATACAACACCGGCGTTCTCACCGGCAAGGGCCAGACTTGGGGCGGAAGCATCCTGCGTCCGGAAGCCACCGGCTACGGCGCGCTGTACTTCACCCAGCACCTTCTCCACAAGGCCGGCAAGGACATCAAGGACAAGAAACTCGCCATCTCCGGCTTCGGCAACGTGGCCTGGGGCGCCTGCAAGAAGGCCGTCCAACTCGGCGCCAAGGTGATTGCCCTTTCGGGCCCCGACGGAATGGTCGAGATTCCCGAAGGCATCACCCCCGAGATGATAGACTATATGCTCGTGATGCGCGCTTCCAACCGCGACAAGATCGAGGATATGGCAGTGAAGTTCCCGAAGAACGCGAAGTTCGTTGCGGGCAAGAAGGCCTGGAGCGCGGCTTGCGACATCGCACTTCCATGCGCATTCCAGAACGAACTTTCCGAGGATGACGCCAAGGAACTCAAGGCCAACGGATGCTGGTGCTGCTGCGAGGTGTCCAATATGGGATGCCAGCCTGCCGCCATCCACTTCTTCCAGTCGAACGGAGTGCTCTTCGCCCCCGGCAAGGCCGTGAACGCGGGCGGCGTCGCCACCAGCGGTCTCGAAATGACCCAGAACGCATCGCATATTTCCTGGAGCGCCCAGGAGGTGGACGACAAACTGCATTTCATCATGCAGAGCATCCACGAGCAGTGCGTCAAATACGGAACCCGTCCCGACGGCAGCGTCGACTACGTGAAGGGCGCCAACATCGCCGGCTTCATGAAGGTCGCACACGCCATGCTTGAACAAGGTATTATTTAAACTGATATGTCTGACAAAAAACTGAACCTGAAGTATTGTGTGTTTCTGCCGATCGTACTGATCGCCACAATCTTCCTCTGGGCTGTGCCTACATCGTTCTACGGCATCGAGGCCCTTACGGTGGTGCAGCAGAGGGTCATCGCCCTCTTCGTGTTTGCCGCACTCATGTGGATTTTCGAAATCATCCCGAACTGGACGACATCCCTGCTGGTGATAGTGATATCGCTGCTGACGATTTCCAACAAGGGACTCGGTTTCCTCTGCACGCCCGAGGCCGGAAAGCTCGTGAGCTACAAAGACCTTATGGCTTCGTTCGCGGATCCGGTCGTGATGCTGTTCATGGGCGGTTTCGTGCTGGCCATCATGGCAGAGAAATACGGGCTTGACGTGACTCTGGCAAGGGTGCTTCTGGCTCCCTTCGGAAAGAAGCCGCGCGCAGTGCTGCTCGGTTTCCTCATCGTCATAAGCATCTTCTCGATGTTTATGTCCAACACGGCGACGGCCGCAATGATGCTGGCTTTCCTCGCCCCGGTGCTTGCCGTTCTTCCCTCCGATGACAAAGGCCGCGTAGGACTGGCTCTCGCCATCCCCATCGCAGCCAATATCGGTGGCATCGGCACGCCTATCGGCACCCCTCCCAACGCTACGGCAGTGCGTTTCCTCGGAGATGCCGCGAAGGAACTCGGCAATCCCGCACTGGAAGTCAGTTTCGGCGAATGGATGCTCCATATGGTGCCCTACGTCGTCATAATGATTGCTTTCGCCTGGATTCTCCTGCAGCTTTTCTTCCCCTTCAAGGCGAAGGAAGTCGTGCTTGAGATCCCCAAGAACGAGAACAAGAAAGACTGGAAGTACTACGCCGTGTGGATCGTATTCCTCGGCACGATACTCCTGTGGATGACCGAACAGGTGCACAAGGTGAATTCCAACGTGATTGCGCTTGTCCCGCTCGCCGTCCTTACGATGCTGGGCATCTTCACCAAGGAAGATATCAAAAAAATCAACTGGAGCGTGCTCTGGTTGGTGGCGGGAGGTTTCGCGCTCGGTACGGCGCTTCAGGGAACCGGCCTTGCCAAGGTGCTCATCGAAGCTATTCCTTTCGGAAGCATGAGCGTGGTGCTGGTGCTCGTAATTGCGGGCGTCGTGTGCTACTTCCTTTCGAATTTCATCAGCAACAGCGCGACTGCCGCCCTTCTTATCCCTATCCTTATCGTAGTGGCCGAGGGCATGGCGGATCCCGCCGCGGCGAACCACGATGCGTTTATGGCACTTGGCGGTACGAGGGCTATGATAGTGTTCGTGGCCGTGTGCGCATCCATCGCAATGTGCTTCCCCATTTCCACTCCTCCGAACGCAATCGCATCTTCCACCGGACTCGTGGAGACCAAGGATATGTCCAAGGTTGGCATAATCATCGGAGCAGTCGGCTTTGTGTTCGGCTTCTTCTGGTTGACCAAGATTTTCCCTTTCGCGTAATATGAAAAAGTTCGTTTCCATATTTGCAGCGGCGCTTTGCGTATTCGGAGCAAAGGCCCAGGATTCCAAGGCAACGATAGAGGTGCACGGATTCATCCGCAACTACTGCGCGGTCGACAGCCGCAGGATGATTGGACTCACCGAGGATTTCTTCACATACGTGCCTTATGACAAGCAGTATGTCGACGGAGTCGATGTCAACTCGTATTTCAATTCCCGCTTCGCCGCCCTTACTTCCCGCCTCTGGGTGGAAGCCAAGGGTTATGAGGTCGAGGGTTGGAAAGTAGGCGCCCGCATAGAGGCCGACTTCTACAACGGACTCGGCAACGACAAGGTCACCGGTACGGCGAACCTCCGTCTGCGCCAGGCTTTCTTCACCCTTTCCAAAAATGCGTGGAACTTCAAGTTCGGCCAGGCCTGGCACCCTATGGCCGCCGATATGCCCGACATCTTCTCGCTGAATACCGGCGCTCCTTTCGGCCCCTTCAGCCGCACGCCTCAGTTCTCGGGCGAGGTTAAGTTCTCCGATGCCTTTTCGCTGAACGTCGCGGCTCTCTGGCAGATGCAGTACACTTCCACGGGCCCGGACGGAAAGAGCGCGAGCTATATCAAGTACGGCAACACTCCCGAGATGTACCTTGGCGTGAATCTTAAGACCGGCGGTCTTCTGTTGCGCGCGGGTGTCGACGTCCTCAGCATCAAGCCCAAGGTGTTCGGAGTGAATGCGGACAACAAGACTGTGAAGGTCAAGGACCGTATCACCACCGTCACTCCGTTCTTCTTCCTAAAGTACGCTACCGACAACTTCAGCGTGAAGTTCAAGACCGTGTTTGCCGAGGCCGGCGAGCACGTGAACCTGAACGGCGGCTATGGTCTGAGCAAGATCAACGACGACGGAAGCTGGGAATATACTCCTTCACGCAACTCGTCGAGCTGGCTCAGCATCTGTGTCGGCAAGAAGGTGCAGGGCATACTCTTCGCGGGATATGTGAAGAACTTCGGCACCAAGAAGGCCCTTCTGGATCCCAATGAGTTCTGGTTCAGCGGAAACAGCTTCAAGAATATGAACCGGATGGCCCGCGTCACTCCCACCGTCATCTACAACCTCGGCAAAGTGGCTCTCGGTCTCGAATACGAGGGAACTGCGGTGCAGTATGGCAAGGATTTGAATGTGGAGAAGGGCCTTTACGACAAGGGACTCCACTGGGTGGTCAACCACCGCGTGCAGGCCTTGCTGAAGTATACCTTCTAGGCTGTAAGGACTCTCAGGCCACGCAGCAGGCGGTCGATTCCGTCTTTTGCCGTGGCCGTGGGACACGCGAGATTGATCCTGCAGCAGTTCGGGTTGCCATAGATGGCACCGTCGCTGAACAGCAGGCCTTCGTGTTCCGCCAGATACTTTTGGACGGCGCTTCCCGTGAGGGGGGCGCCGTTCCTGTCTTTAAGCGCCGAGAAGTCGGGCCAGGCGAGATAGGTGGCTTCGTGGCGGGGGAGACGCACCTGCGGGAATTCCGCCGCGAGGGCTTCTCTCAGAAGCGAGAAGTTGGCGTCCACCACCTCGTTCATCTGCGCAAGCCATTCTTCTCCTTCGGGAGAGTACGCCGCCTGCAGGGCAATTATGCCGAGCTGGTTTACGTCGCAGTGCTCCCAGTCGTTGATTACGCGGTCGACCTTGGCGCGGAATTCTTCGTTTGCGCTCACTATATTGGCTATCTGGAGCCCCGCAATGTTGAAGGATTTGGTAGGGGAGACGAAACTGACGCAGTTCTGTGCAAATTCTTTTGAAATACCGGCGAAGGGGATGTAGTGACTGCCGGGGGCGCAGATTTCGCAATGGATTTCGTCGCTGATGACGGGTACGTCGTGTTTGAGGCAGATTTCTCCCATTCGGGTGAGTTCATCCCTGGTCCAGAGGCGGCCGGTGGGGTTGTGGGGGTTGCAAAGCAGGAAAACCTTGCGTCCGGGAGCTGCGCAGCGGCGCTCGAAATCTTCCCAGTCCACCTCGTAATGCCGCTCTGCCTCATTCCACCCCAGAACGTTGGCGCTCAGTTCGCAGCCCATATTTCGGATGTTGCCGAAGAAGCAGTTGTATGCGGGGGTCTGCATTATGACAGTCGGTTTCTCGCTCGAGGCCCTGATTCCTGCGCCGGGTTCTATGGGACCTTCCATCGTGAGCGCGCGGATGGCGACCGAAATCGCGGGGACTATCCCGGAAATGGGGATTATCTGTTCGCGGCTGATGCTCCAGCCGTGGCGGCGGGAGAACCAGCCCGAGACTGCATCGTAATAACTGTCGGGAATGTGGGTGTAGCCGAACACCGCCTTGTCGATGCGCTTGTGCAGCGCTTCGCGGATGAACGGTGCCGCAGGAAAGTCCATCTCCGCCACCCACATCGGCAGCATCTCGGGATAACGGTCCCACTTGATGGAATTTGTGCCCTTCGGGGCAGTTTCGGTAGTAAAATCGTATTTCATTCGACAGTTATTTTGCAATCTCCCGGGGCCTTGATATTCTCGTCGAGGATTATCTCGCCGATGCTGCCGGCGCGGATGGAACCGCTGCGCGGATTCTTGACTGAAACTATATGGCCCTGCACGGTGGCTTGGACGGAGGAGTATTCGAAGGCGAGGTCCGCGTCGGACTCCATAAGGCAGTCCTCCAGGACGAGGTTCTCGCAATAGCAGAGAGGCTGGGTTCCGCCGATGCGGCAGCGAACGAGCCGAAGGTTCTTGGAGTACCAGCCGAGATATTCGCCGTTTATGAAGGAATCGTACACGATGACGTTCTCGGTTTGCCAGAAGGCGTCCTTCGTGTGGAGCACGCTGTCGCGGATCTCGACGTTTTTGCAGTACTGGAAGGAATAATTGCCGAGCAGCCTGAATCCCTCGATGTCAAGGTTCTCGCAGCGCATGAAGATGTAGTCGCCGTTCTTCACGTCCAGCTCGCGCACCTTGACATTGCGGCAACTCCAGAGGGTTTCGGCTGCATTGGGAATCATAATGCGGCGAAGGCTGAGCCCGTCCATTTCGCGGAACATCTTGGGCGCTTCCACGGTGCAGTCTTCCATTATATAATTGCGCGCGTACCACAGTGCGGCGCGGGCTCCTTCGGTAAAGGTGCAGTCCCGGATGATAACGCCGTCGCACTCCCAGAAGGGATATTTGCCCTCGAAGGTGCAGCCTTCGGCCAGAATCTGAGATCCCTCCTTTATGGCGGACTCGCCGGCGTGCACGGTGCAGCCGTGAAGCTCCAGCCCGTGGCAGCAGTAAAGCGGCCTTTCGCCGCCGAATTCCTTATCCTTGATTATCGTCATACGAGTACTTTTTTCATCCAGCTTTCACCTCTCAGGCGCACGAAGAAGATGATTCCGCGCACGTTGAGCTCGATGCACATCGCCACCCAGTAGCCCACGAGGCCCATGCTGCGCACCAGAATCAGCGCAAGCCCGATACGCACCACCCACATGCTGAAGAAGTTCAGCAGCATCGGCACCATAGTGTCGCCGGCTCCCACGCAGGAACCGTAACCCACCATCGAAACCGCGTAAAGGGTTTCCGCGAATGCCTCGATCCGAAGAACCTTGGCGCCAAGAGCGATTACTTCAGGGTCCGGTGTGAGGATGGCCATCATTTGCGGGGCAAAAATGAACATCAGTATGCCCAGGACGGTCATCATTACGGAAGCCATCCCGGTGCAGATGAAGGCGAACTGCCTTGCTAGCTGTTTGCGTCTGGCCCCGATGCTCTGTCCGACCAGAGACTGGGATGCCTCTTCCAGGCCGTAGCCCGGCATATAGCAGAAACTTTCGGCAATAATGGCAAAAGAATTCGCGGTGATCGCAATGGTGCCGAGCGGCGCGACAATCAGGGTGCTGGCTATGTAGGCGCCACGCATCACGAGATTCTGCAGCCACATAGGGCCGGTGATTCCGAAGGCCTGCCTGAGGCTTGTCCGGTCGGGAATCCATTTTCCGCGGGCGTCCTGCAGGATGTTCAGTTCGGGGCACTTGCAGAATAGGAACCAGAGCCCGAATATGTGCGTGACGAGAGTGGCGAGCCCGGTGCCGATGGCCGCTCCTTTCACTCCCATCCCCAGTTTATAGATGAAGATGTAATTGAAAATAACGTCGAGGGTGCAGGCGCATACCTCCACGATGCTTGGCACTTTCATGTTGCCGCTCGCCTGGAGCATTCCGCAGATGGTGAATCCAACGCTGGAAACAGGAAGGAAGGCGCACCAGATGAAGAAATACGAGGTGGCATCCGCCCAGATGGAAGCGTCGCCGCCGAGCCAGCGGGGGAGGGATTCCGAGATGGCTATGCCGGCGAGGGCCAGCAGGCAGCTGAACAGCAGCGAAGCAAAGAAGCCCTTGCGCATAACCTGGCGGGCCTTCCAGTAGTCGCGTGAACCTATTAGCTGGGCGACCTGCACGGAGAATCCGGAGGTCACCGCCATGCAGAAGCCCATCATTATCCATGTGCTGGTTTCGACCAGACCGATGGCTGCAGCCTTGTCGGAACCGAGCCGTCCCACCATCCCCGCGTCGATGTATTCCATCAGGATGGTGGAGAACTGGGCGAGAATCGCGGGAAGACCCAGCAGCCAGGAAAGACGCAGACGCTCCCCGAAGTTCATCGGGGAGCCGTCGCGAAGTTTTCCAAGCAGAAGGTCTTTCCCGGCGGCCATAGGCTAGTCCTTCTTGATATGGACGTCCCTCTGAGGGAATGGAATCTCGATGCCTGCGGCGTTGAGGGCGTTGTAGATCTTCTCCTGCGTGGCGGCGATGTAGCCGGCCTTCTCTTCCACTATCACGAACTGCTTGACCGCGATGTTCACGCTGCTGTCGGCGAATTCGTCGAAGACCACGGTTATGCCGTCGGTGCCGAACGAAGGATCCACTATCTGGCGGCCGTACTTGTCCTTGCGGCCGTCGCTCTTGAGGGCCTCCATAAGCACTTCACGCACCTTGTCGACATCGGTGCCGTAGCTCACGCCCACGACAATCTTCACGAATTCGTAAGGCGAGGTGCGGGTGAGGTTCTTGAAGTTCTTGTTGAAGAGGGTGGTGTTGGTGAAGGAGATGAGCGAACCGTCGATAGCGGCGATCTGGGTGCTCTGGTAGGAAATCTCCGACACGCGGCCGCGGATGCCGTCGCACTCGATCATATCGCCGACGCGCACTCGTCCGCTCATCAGCTGGATGCCGTAGATGAAGTTGTTCAGGATATCCTTCAAGGCCAAACCGATACCGGTTGCGAGGCCGGCGGCTACGATCGAAATGGCTCCCATCGGAATCTTGAAGGTCATTATGAAGCTTATCGCGTAGATCAGCCAGATGACTATGCTGATGAGGTTGTTCGCGAGGGTGAGGTTTATCTGGTTGTCGCGGAGCTCGTCTTGCTGGCTCTCCTGGAGAACCTTCTTCGTTTTGTAACGCTTGTAGAAGGCTTTTCCGGCATATGCGAGGTATTTGAAAACGAAGAACAGCGACGCCACCGTAATGATCTTCATGAAACTCAGCGAAAGGATCTCGCCTCCGTTGGAGTCGTAGAACTGGAAGAAGTTGCGGTAGAAGCCGTCGAGGCAGATGCTGGTAAGGTCGAACATGTCGGATGCCATATAGAGGCAGAATGGCAGTGACAGTATGCTCAGGGACGGCAGCAGGGCATATTTGAACAAATCGTACAGCCAGGTGCTCTTGATGAAGTCGCCGGCCTTGAGCTTCTCTTTCGTGACCTTCTTTCCCTTGGCTCTCAGCGCAGGCACCAGGGTGTCCTTCTCATATATGGAGATGAGATCGGCCGCCGCGGTAATCGTCTGGATGGCGGCAATCTGGAACAGCCACCATACCAGAAGCTGGATGCTCATGAGCACATAGCCGCTCCACGACATCACGAGGGCCGCGCCCATTATGAACATGGTGATGCCCGAGTATGCGATGTCCGCCGTCTTGATGGCCTTGCGCTGCCTGTTGCACATATGCGCCTGCCAGAGGAAGAAGAGCAGCATCAGAGGAGGGAACACCAGGTTGACCAGCCTGTTGGGGATGAAGATTATGCGGAACGTGATGACGAGGAGTCCAAGCAGGATGAGGGGAAGATAGAGCTTGAGTCCCGCCTTCGCCTGGTCGGGTTCGAGATGGATGAGCAGCGAAAGCAGAATGGCGATGAGCAGCCAGGCGAAGGTGAGCAGCAGCCCGGAAGCCACGATGAAGAAGTTCTGGTGCACGAACTGGTTCGCAACCATTATGGAAAGGGCGAATATCAGCGTTCCTGCGAGCATCGTCACCATCAGACGCCGTTTGCGGAAATCTTCCGTCTTCAGCCGCTTCACCGTCTTGGAGAGCACCGTTATAAGTATGGAACTGACCAGTATGGAGATGAACAGATAGAAGAGCACGTAGATTATGAAACCCGTGACGACGGGTCCGCGCCATTCGCTGCGGGTGTCGGAAAGATTGCGCCCGAAGCCCGAATCGTATTTCGCGTGGGCCTCTTCGAAGGCTCGCTTGCTGTAGCGGCCGAAGCTTTTCAGGACCTTGAAGTAATTGTCCTGCCCGTCGATGAAGATCTTGTGCTGGAGGGTATGGTAGCGGTTCTGCGCATAGTCGTAGGTCTCCTTCAGGCGGGTCGAGGTCTCCGCGTAATGGAGGCTGTCGAGAGTCACCCTGCGGCGGCTCTGCTTGTACATCCTAAGAAGATTGCCGGCATACACGATGCAGGAGTCGCGGTCGACCTGGCCGAGCGAATCGAGCACGAAGGCGCGGCGGGTGGAGTCGAACTGGGCGCGCCTCACCGAGTCGGCGTGGCTCATCGGAGCCTTGGGCACCCTGTCGTACCCGGCGGGGCGTTTCATCCTGAAGCCGAAACGTCCGGCGCTCTTCAGAAGGCTGTCCGGTACATCGGGCAGCGGGTCGAGAGCGGGCGGGAGCCTTCGGAGCGACTCGAGCAGGCGCTCGTAGCGGTCGATCTCCATGTTGAGGGAAGTGAGGATCTCGTTATAGGGCCTCTGGCGCTTGTGGAAGTCCTGGTACTCCTTGGTGGCTTCCTTTAGCGTGTAGGTGATGTCGAAAGTGAAGTCCTGGTTCTGCGAATAGAGCATCAGGGACAGCTCGTTGCTGCGCTGCACCATATTCACCATCTGCTGGTGCTGGAGGTGACGGCGGCTGCGCATACGCTCGGTGGCTTTCTCCATTTTCGCGTTCTGGCTGGAGAGTTCGCCCCTGAGCACGGCGAGCGTCTGGCCAAGGTTTCTTTCGTTGAATACGGCGAATGCCGCGGTCCCGGCGACAACTGCCAAAAGGGACAGGAAAATCTTCTTTGCGTTCATAGCATACAAATATAAACAATTAAAGTCGATTTTTGTCCCGAATGGCATACTATTGGCAACCAAATTTTCGGCTTCCCGAGGGGAGCTTCGATATTGTATGACTATGAAAAAAATACTAGTTGCGCTACTGCTGACAATCCCGTCCTTCCTCTACGCCCAAAAGGCGCTCACTCTCGAAGAATGCAGGCAGATGGCGCTTTCCCAGAACAAAGACCTTGTGCAGCAGCGCGCCAAACTTGAAATGGCGGGCTACGACCGCAAGATCGCCGCATCTTATTACTTCCCCAAGGTGACGGCTCTCGGCACCTACCAGCGCACCGGAGGCGACTTTTCGCTCGTGGACGACACGTCGATTCCCAAGTTCTCCGGTCTTGGCGACAGGGTGGACGGGGCGCGTACATCCCTTATGCAGAGCATCCAGAACATTCTGCAGAACGATCCCCAGCTCGCGCAGCAGCTTATGTCCAACCCCGGGTTCCAGGAGGCGATGGGCAAGCTCCAGAATTCCGATATCGCGAATGCGGTCAACCAGATTGGCAGTTCGGTGGACAAGGCCATCGACGATGCCATCCATCCCGACCTCGAGAACATCTACGTGGGCGTGATTTCCGTTCAGCAGCCGGTTTTCGTCGGAGGCAAGATAATCGCAAGCAACAAGATGGCGAAATACGCCGAGCAGCTCGCGCGCCTGGAATATGACGGCAACTACGACGAAGTGCTCGTGACAGTCGACCAGGCATACTGGCAGGTTGTTTCCGTGGCCGCCAAGAAGAAACTGGCGGAGAGCTATTCGGGCCTGCTTCACAATATGCTCGCGAACGTCGAGGTCGCCGTGCAGGAAGGAGTTTCCACCGAGGCCGACGCCCTGGCCATCAGGGTGAAGTCCAACGAGGCGGACATCTCCCTCACCAAGGCCACTAACGGCCTGAAGCTTGCCAAGATGTTCCTCTGCAAGCAGATAGGCCTTCCTCTCGACAGCGAGATTACGCTTCGCGAAGAGGACGCCGACGTGATTCCCGTGCCGGTGGCGGGGGAGCGCAAGAACATCGACAGGATAATCGCCGACCGAAACGAAACCCAGCGTCTCGAACTCGCATCGGCAATCTATAAGCAGAAGGTGAATGTGGCGCGTGCCGACATGATGCCCCAGGTTGCACTTACGGCCAACTACTTCGTGATGAACCCCAATATGAACCACGGGTTCAAGAACGAGTTCGGAAGCAACTGGAGCGCGGGCGTGCTGGTGAGCGTGCCCATCTTCCACGGCTTCGAGGCCCTTCAGAAAACCCGCAAGGCAAAGGCGGAAGCAACCATCTACCAGAGCAAATATGAAGACGCCTGCCAGATGATAAACCTTCAGGTCACACAGCTCTACCAGCAGCAGGACGAGGCGCTCGAGCGTCTTGCCACCGCGCAGGCCAACCTCGACGTGGCGGAAGAGAATCTCCGCACCGCGACCGTGGGCTATGAAGCGGGAGTCATCGATTCCAATACAGCCCTCGGCGCCCATACCGCCTGGCTCAAGGCCCATTCGGAGTACATAGACGCGGGCATCGAAGTGCAACTCAACGACAGTCTGATAAAGAAAGCCGAAGGCAGCTATACCTCCGACCTCCAAACGAAATAAAAAGGATTATATATGGAAAAGAAGAAAAACTACAATCTGATTCTCGGCCTCCTGGCCCTGGTGACAATCGTCACGATAATAGCCGTAGTCGGCTATTTCGTCAGCAAGCCGCGCCCGCACGTAATCCAGGGCGAAGTCGAGGCATCCGAGTACAGGGTATCCGGAATGGTGCCCGGACGCGTGGAGGAGATTTACGTCCGCGAAGGACAGAACGTCCGCAGGGGCGACACCCTGGCGTTCATCAATTCTCCGCAGGTGAAGGCTAAGCTCGCCCAGGCCCGCGCCGCCCGTTCCGCCGCGCAGGCCCAGAGCAACAAGGCCAGCAACGGCGCCCGCAAGGAGCAGATAACCGGAGCCTACGAACTCTGGCAGCAGGCGCTCGTGCAGGAGGATGTGATGCGCAAGTCTTTCGAGCGCGTGAAGAACCTCTATGAGCAGAAGGTCATCGCCGCCCAGAAGTACGACGAGACAAAGGCCCGTTACGATGCCGCGGTCGCGCAGACCAAGGCCGCGAAGAGCCAGTACGACATGGCGGTGAACGGCGCCCGCGAAGAGGACAAACAGGCCGCGAAGGCCCTTGTGGCCCAGGCCGACGGAGCCATCCAGGAGGTGAATTCCTACCTCGACGAACTCTATCTCGTGAGCCCCGCCGACGGCGTGGTTTCGAACATCTATCCCAATACCGGCGAACTCGTCGGAACGGGATCCCCGATAATGACTGTCACCGACCTGGCGGACCTCTGGTTCACCTTCAACATCCGCGAAGATTATCTCCACGGGATGTCGGTGGGAGACGAGCTCACGCTCAGCGCCCCCGCCCTCGACGGCGTCCGCTTCAAGGCGGTCGTCAACTATATGGCGGTGCGCGAATCCTATGCCACATGGAAGGCCACCAAGGAAACCGATATGTATGACGCAAAGACTTTCGAGGTGCGCGCGGTGCCTTCGGAGGCTGTCGAAGGGCTTCGCCCGGGAATGACCGTGCTCGTGGTCGCGGAGTAATGAAATGAAACTGCTGAAAAGCATAATCGCAGTAGCCGGAAGGGAACTGAGGATCTGGGCGCGGCGCCCGATCTATCTCATCGGTTCCGTCGTGGTGATGCTGTTCTGCACGGTCTTCTACCTGAGTTTCCTGAAGGAAGGCGTGCCGAGCGACGTGCCCATCGGAGTGGTGGATATGGACGGCAGCAGCACATCGCGCCTGTTCGTGCAGCAGCTGGACGCCACCCAGATAGGGAAAGTCGTCCGTTACGACAGTTTCGCCGAGGCCAGAAGGGATATGCAGAGCGGCAAGATCACTTCCGTCTGCGTGCTCCCCGAGGGCTTCAACCGCGACATCCAGAGTTTCCGCCAGCCCACCATCTCCTACTATATCAACGGACTGTATCTTCTCGGCGGGTCTCTTGCCTGGAAGGACCTTCTGCTGATGAGCAACCTCAGCTCCGGCGCCGTCCAGCGCGAGATTCTGCGCAAGAAGGGAGTGCCCGAGAGCAGGATAGAAGGTCTGCTGAAACCGATCGACATCGACGTGCACCAGATAGGAAACGCCACGATGAACTACGGCGCCTATCTCGCCAATATGATGCTCCCCGGAATGCTTCAGCTGGTGATAGTGATACTTACCATCTACGCACTTGGCTCCGAACTCAAATACGGCACCTCGCGGCATCTTCTGGACATCGCCGGCAGCATGGAGACTGCAATCTTCGGCAAACTCTGCGTCTACACGCTGCTCTTCACCGCTATCGGCTTCACGCTCGAGGTGATACTCTACCGCTGGATGCATTTCCCGATGGCGGGACACTTCGGCAGCATGCTGCTTGGCATCTTCCTTATGGTCATCGCATCCGAGAGCATCGGGGTGTTCATCATAGGCTGCGTGCCCATCTGCCGTTTCGCCCTGAGCATCGGCTCCCTTTACAGCATCCTGGCGCTTTCCCTCACGGGATTCACCCTTCCCATCGAGGCCATGCCGGGCCCTGTGGCCATCTTCACCTGGGTGTTCCCGCTGCGCCACTACTATATGTTCTACGTGCAGGAGGGCATCTTCGCCTCCGGTTTCGCCGGATGGTATCCCTGGGCTGTCGCCCTGCTGTGCTTCCTCTTCCTGCCCGCTCTCACGATGAGGCGCCTGAAGCACGCTTACATCTATCAGGATTATAACAGGAATTAGGCTATGGCAGGACGCGTGAGAGATTTCTTCCGTGATGCTCTGAGCATCTTCAGCAGGGAACTGAAGCTCCTTGTGACGGACGGAGGCGTGATGATAATCTTCGTCGTAGCCGGCTTCCTCTATCCTCTGCTGTACAACTACATATACAAGAACGGGGTGCTGGAGGAAACCCCCGTTGCGGTGGTGGACAACAGCTGCAGCAGCCTGAGCCGCCGTTTCATCCGTGAGATAGACGCGACCCGCGAAGTGCATATCACGCAGCATTGCGCCGATATGAACGAGGCCCGCGAACTCTTCCGGGACCGCAAGGTGAACGGCATAATCTACATCCCCGCCGATTTCGACGACGCAGTTGCCCGCGAGGAGACCGCAAGGTTCTCCATCTATGCGGATATGAGCAGCTTCCTCTATTACAAGAACCTCCTCATCGGCAGCGAATTCGTGATGCTGCAGGAGATAAATAACATAAAGGTGGAGCGTTACGCCTTCGACGGCATGACCGACCAGGAGGCCGACCAGAGCGTGTATTCCGTCCGTTACGACGAGAACAACCCCTACAACCGCGCGTTCTCTTACAGCATCTTCCTGATTTCGGCCATCCTGATGCTCATCATCCAGCAGGTGATGTTCTACGGAATGAGCCTTGCCGCGGGAACGATGCGCGAGGAGAACCGCAGCTTCGCAACCCTTCCCGGCACTATGAGGGGAAGGGGAGTGGGCCGTATCGTGCTTGGCCGAGGACTCGTCTACTGGCTGATGTTCGTCGCCATCGGACTCTGGATAACCACCGTGGTGCCCGCCATCTTCAAGTTCCCCCAGAGGGGGGATTTCTGGGACATCGCTTATCTGGTGTGCATCTTCGTCACCGACTGCGTGTTCTTCTCGATGACCTGGAGCACCTTCGTCACCCGCCGTGAATCGGTGTTCCTGCTGCTTCTGTTCGTGTCGCCCGTCTGCGTGTTCCTGACCGGATGCAGTTGGCCTTCGTGCGCTTTCCCCACCTTCTGGAAGTACTTCTCGTACCTCTTCCCGGGCACTTTCGGGGCAAGGGCGTTCATCAATATGAACACTGCGGGGGCCGACCTGGTTTCGGAACTCGACCTGATTCGTGCGCTGCACATACAGACGATAGTCTACTTCATTACGGCCTGCGTGGCGGTGTATCTCGAGAACTTCGTGATCCGTCACCGCGACGAGATAAACAGGGCCATAATAGAAGCGCATACCCGCCGGCACGAGCGCATACAGGAACACGGCGAGCGTCTGGCCGAGCGTCTGAAGCAAATCCGGAAGTCCTGACAGAATGTCAGCGTTTTCGGCTTGGCAGAAGATTTGATTGTCAGTTACGCGGTCCCGGGCGGCGAACGAGCCTTCGGGGCCGCAAAAATTGTGATTATGGCAGAAGAAAAAAATAAACAGCAACAGGGTCCCAAGCAGCTCAAGGCGAAGGAAGAGTTCAAGAAAAAGCTCGAAGAGATGGAAAACAATCTCGCAGAAGAGCAGAAGAAATACGTTCGTATGGTGGCAGAATTTGACACATTCCGTCGCCGCGCGGCGGAAGATAGGCTTGAACTTATTGCGAATGCCTCCGCCGAAGTTATTAAAGGCCTGCTCCCTGTCCTGGACGACTGCGAAAGGGCCATCGCCCTCTTGGCTAAGTCTTCCGACGAAGCCGCGAAGCAGGGCACGTCCCTCATCTACGACAAACTGATGGCATACCTCAAGACCCGCGGCCTGGAAGTGATCGAGGCGCGCGGACAGAAGTTCGACACCGACCTGCACGAGGCCGTCACCCAGTTTCCTTCGACGAAACCCGAGGAGAAGGGAGTCGTGATAGACGTGGTGCAGACGGGTTATAAACTGAACGGCAAGGTGCTGCGTTACGCAAAGGTCGTTGTCGGCGCTTAACAATTACCGGATATGGCAGGAAAAAGAGATTACTACGAGGTGCTGGGGCTCAACAAGAACGCCAGCGAAGATGATATAAAGCAGGCATACCGCAAGGCCGCTATGACTTGGCATCCGGACCGCTGGGTAAGCGGCACCGCCGAGGAGAAGAAGACCGCCGAGGAGAAGTTCAAGGAGGCCTCCGAGGCATATTCGGTACTTTCCGACAAGGAGAAGAAGGCGCGCTACGACCAGTTCGGTTTCGCCGGAGTGGACGGCCAGCCCGGCCCCGATTTCAGCCAGGGCTTCGGTAATCTGGACGACATTCTGAACAGCCTGTTCGGCGGCGGTTTTGGCGGCGGCTTCAGTTTCGGCGACCTTTTCGGAGCCGGACGCCAGCGCGGCCCAAGCGTTATGCGAGGGCGTGATATCCGCACGAGAGTGCGCCTCACCCTTGAAGAAATTGCAAAGGGTTGCGAGAAGGAGGTTGTTATCGAGCGTAACCGCCCCTGCCCCGACTGCGGCGGGCGCGGCGCAAAGAACGCTTCCGACATCAAGGTCTGTCCCACCTGCCAGGGACGCGGACAGGTTTATCAGCGGATGGGATTCATGACGGCCGCCCAGACCTGCCCCCAGTGTCACGGCGAAGGCAAGATAGTGTCCAATCCCTGCCCCCGCTGCAAGGGAACCGGTCTCGAACGCAAGAAAGAAACTGTTCGCGTGCGCATCCCGGCAGGCGTGGAGAATGGCATGCAATTGAGTCTTCGCGGCGAAGGCCACAGCGCTCCCCGCGGCGGAGTGAACGGCGACCTGCTGGTCGTCATCGAGGAACAGCCACACGCCGATCTCAAGAGGGAAGGGGAGAACCTCTTCTATACAAAAGTGATTTCAGTCACCGACGCAATGCTCGGCTGCGAGATCCAGGTGCCCTGCCTGGACGGCCCCCAGAAGCTGAAAATCGAAGCGGGTACCCAGTCTGGCACTGTGCAACGCCTTCGTGGCAAGGGCCTGCCTGCCGTGAACGGCTACGGTACAGGCGACCTCTACGTGAAGATTCTCGTGTGGATTCCCCGCAAGCTCAAGGGAGATGCAAAGGAGGCGGTCGAGAAACTCGCCGCCACCGATGCTGTCAAGCCCGATCCTTCACGCGAGGACAAGGCCCTGTTCGAGAAGGAGAGCAGTTATTTCTAGCGGATCTATTCCAGCATAAAGCTCTTGCAGGCGTCTTCCATCCGCCTGTCCATGCCCTTTTTGACCTCCTTTCCCGTTTCGGCGGGCAGGGAGTATTTGCCGTGTCCCAGCCATGGGCAGGCGTGGATTTCCTTGCTTGCGGCAGGGCAGACGTTGAATACCGACCAAACACTGGCAGGAGGGCAAGTGGTATCGATAAGTCCGACGTTGACGTAGAGTTTGCCGG